>CADBUS010000091.1 GCA_902797895.1 uncultured Bacteroidia bacterium
AGAGGCTTTGGGCCTCTTATTGTTTTTGAGCAAGTCGGTCTGCATAGCAGCCCTCCTTTTTTGTCCCCCCAACCCCCAAGGGAGACGTGCCCTTGGCACGGGCCACAGAAGTGGCCTTTTTTTTTGAGCCGTCGGTTTGTTTTTGTTATAGGCGGAAACGGGGCTCTCACGAGCGACCCCATTCCCCTACAATCTATGAGGCACTTGTATATTAGAAAAAGCTTTGTATATTTGCATCAGCATTCCGGATTTTCAATGAAAATCCGGAGAGTGATTCCGGATTTTCAAGCAAAATATGTACAATAGAGTTTTCAATATCGAGAAGCAGTTAGATGAGGCGATGTTCCTATTTGGAGCTCGTCAGGTGGGGAAATCAACGCTTCTGAAAGAGCGATTTCCACGTGTAATATTCTATAATCTGCTCAATTCAGAGCTCCGCCGTCGCTTAACAAGGAATCCTGAGTTGTTTAGAACAAGTTTACAAGATGCACCGGCAGGTACTCTTGTTATCGTTGATGAAATTCAGAAAGTACCCGATTTATTGGATGAGGTTCACTCTCTGCTTGTGGAGAAAAAATTACGCTTTATTTTAAGCGGCTCAAGTGCAAGAAAATTGAAAAAGAGCGGAGCAAATACATTAGGTGGGCGAGCAAGTAAGAGAACGCTCTATCCGCTTGTTTGGCCGGAGGTTACAGATTTTGAGATAGATCGTGCTGTTCAAAACGGAATGATTCCAAGGCACTATATGATTAAGAATGCTACCGATCGTTTAGAAGGCTATGTGGATATCTATCTACGTGAGGAAATTCAAGAGGAGGCATTAGTGCAGAACATAGATGATTTTACCCGTTTTATGGAGGTGGCTGCTATTTCCGATGGGGAAATAATTAACTATGAGAATATAGCATCAGATTGCGGAATCTCGGCTAAGACAGTGAAAGCCTATTTTAACATTCTCTACGATACACTCATAGGTTATGAAGTGCCGGCTTATACAAAGGTAATCAAGCGCAAAGTGAGTCAAGCACCCAAGTTCTACTACTTTGATGTAGGATTGGCTAATTATTTAATGGGGCGCCACTCACTCAAACGAGGAACAGAAGATTTCGGACACGCCTTTGAACACTATGTAGTACAAGAAGTTATTGCTTACAGAGGTTATTATAAACGTCAAGAAAAATTATCTTATTGGCATACCTACACCGGCTTGGAAGTGGACCTTATTATCGGTGATGCCAAAATTGCCATTGAGATCAAATCAAGCGAAGAGATAAAATCTCGTCATCTTGGTGGTCTTAAAGCATTTAAGGAAGAGCATCCAAACAGTCGTTTGATATTGGTCTCTATGGACCTGATTACCAGAAAAATCGGCGACATAGAGCTAATTTACATCCTCGATTTCCTACAGATGTTGTGGGATGGAAAAATTTTTTGATATGGTTTATAATTACTTTGAGTAAACCGGAGGCAGTAGGGGGTCATATACAGATACAGAAAAATCTGTGCGCAAGCGAAAAATCTCTCTTTTCGAGCAAAAAAAATCCCAAGATTTTCAATGAAAAATTCCCAAAGATTTCAATGAAAAATTCCCAAGATTTTCAATTTTATAACTACTCTTGTCCTCTGCATTGGTTGTTTTTTTTGAGCCATATAATTATCGTTACTCACAGAAATTCACCAGGTAACTATGCAGAAGATATTGAATTATATTCTTTTACTCCATCCAAATCTTGCCATAATCCTCAAAGAGATCTATTTTGCGCAGCGTTGCCGGCGGCTTGATTGGTGAGGCCGCAATAGGCGGCGCAAAAGGATTTTTTGCCGGAGCTGCAGCTTTTGATAAAGTAAAGCAACAGAGCCAGATAAAATCCTTTTTTTCTAAAAAAAGGTAACAAATGCATTTGGGGTGGCTTTTTTTTGTATATTCGCGGCTTTAATAACTACCTATTTTCACTTATGAGATTACAGTCTATTGAGGATTTGAAGAAAATCCGAGAAAAGGCAGGTGTGCTGCTGGGGCTCAGAGAAGAGAGCAACAGCCTTGAATCGGCATCCTGCTGTGGCATAGAGGCAGGGACGCCTCACATGCAAATTTTGACTTGCGGCGGTACCGGATGTAAGGCTTCTCAAAGCCATCTTATCGCAGAGAATTTCAAGAAATTGCTTGATGAGAAGGGGATTTCTGACAAGGTTGAGGTTATCACAACCGGATGCTTTGGTTTCTGCGAGAAGGGTCCTATCGTTAAAATTATTCCAGACAACACCTTTTACACTCAGGTAAAGCCTGATGATGTTGAAGAGATTTTCAAAGAGCATATCCTTGGTGGTAAGAGGGTTGAGCGTCTTTTGTATGTAGATCCAAAGACCAACAAGACCGTCTCCGATTCCAAACACATGGATTTTTATCGCAAACAGGTAAGAATTGCTCTTAGGAATTGCGGTCTCATAGATCCTGAAAATATTGAGGAGTATATTGGCAGAGATGGCTATTTTGGCCTTGCTGACTGCCTTTTGAAATATAAGCCTGCCGATGTTGTTGAGCAGATTAAGAAATCGGGCCTCAGAGGACGCGGCGGTGGAGGTTTCCCTACCGGTATGAAGTGGGAGATTGCTGCCAAGAACAAGGCAGATGAGAAATATGTTGTATGTAATGCCGATGAGGGTGACCCTGGTGCTTTTATGGACCGCTCCATTATGGAGGGCGATCCTCACTCCATTGTTGAGGCGATGGCTATATGTGGTTATGCTACAGGAGCTTCTAACGGTTTGGTTTATATAAGAGCCGAGTATCCTCTTGCAGTGGATCGTCTTAAAATTGCCATAAAGCAGGCAAGGGAGTACGGCCTTTTGGGCAAGAATATTTTGGGAACAGATTTCTCATTTGATATTGATATCAGATATGGTGCCGGCGCCTTTGTTTGCGGTGAGGAGACTGCCCTTATCCACTCTATGGAGGGTAAAAGAGGTGAGCCTACACTCAAACCACCGTTCCCTGCGGAGAGCGGTTACAATGGCAAGCCTACCAATGTGAACAATGTTGAGACCTTTGCCAATGTTCCTATCATTATTACCAAGGGTGCAGATTGGTTTGCATCTATCGGGAGCGATAAGTCTAAGGGAACCAAGGTGTTTGCCCTTGCCGGAAAGATTAACAATGTTGGTCTTATTGAGGTGCCGATGGGTACAACTCTCAGAGAGGTTATCTTTGATATCGGAGGTGGTATTAAGGGTGGCAAGCAGTTCAAGGCTGTGCAGACCGGTGGTCCTTCCGGTGGCTGTCTGACAGAGAAGCATCTTGATACTCCTATTGATTTTGACACACTTACAGCTGCCGGCAGTATGATGGGTTCCGGTGGTATGATAGTTATGGACGAGGATAACTGTATGGTTTCTGTTGCTCGCTTCTACTTAGACTTTATTGTTGAAGAGTCTTGCGGAAAGTGTACTCCTTGCCGTATCGGTAACAAGAGAATGTATGAAATCTTGGATAAGATTACTGCAGGAAATGGTACAGAAGATGACCTAAAGAAACTTAAGAGCTTGGCCGGAGTTATCAAGGACACAGCACTTTGCGGACTTGGCCAGACCTCTCCAAACCCGGTACTCTCAACCCTTAACAACTTCTACGATGAGTATGTGGAGCACGTTAAGGATAAGAAATGCCGCGCAAGAGAGTGTAAGGCAATGCTTACATATACAATTACTCCGGAGAAGTGCGTAGGCTGCCACTTGTGCGCTGTTAACTGCCCTGCGGAGGCTATAGAGGGCTCTCCTCGCAAGCCACACGTAATACTCTTCTCCAAGTGTATCAAGTGCGGTATGTGTATGAGCCGTTGTAAGTTTAAGGCAATAACCGTTAGATAATATTGTTGGAAATGGAACAGAAAAATATAACACTCACAATAGATAAGCATAAAGTTGTTGTTCCGGACGGCACAACAATATTGGATGCGGCAAAGGGAATTGGTATAGTTATTCCTACGCTTTGCCATATGCACCTAAAGGGAACCTGTGCAGACAACCACCCTGCTTCTTGCAGAGTATGTGTAGTTGAGGTTGCAGGAAGAAGAAACCTTGCTCCGGCCTGCAGTACTAAATGTACTGAGGGAATGGAGGTTAAGACAAGCTCCATTAGAGTTATAAAGGCAAGGAAAACCGTAATAGAGCTTATGCTCTCAGACCACCCTAACGAGTGTCTTACCTGCCCTAAGAGTGGTAAGTGCGAGTTGCAGCAAGTTACTCAGCACCTCTCTATAAATGAGACTCCTTTTGCAGGTGAACTGTCGCTGAGGAAAAAAGAGATGACTGCCTCCATAGTGAGGAATATGGATAAATGTATCTATTGCCGCCGCTGCGAGACTATGTGTAATGTATATCAGTCTGTTGGCGCACTCGGTGCTGTGGGCAGAGGTTTCAACACCACTATAGCCCCTACATTTGATAAGATGCTAAAGGATACAGATTGTACATATTGCGGCCAGTGCGTTGCGGTTTGCCCTGTTGGCGCACTTACAGAGAGAACTTATACAGAGCAACTTATAGATGATTTGGAGAATCCGGACAAGGTAGTTATAGTACAGGCTGCTCCTGCAGTTAGAGTTGCTTTGGGAGAGGAGTTTGGCAACAAGCCCGGTAGCATTGTAACCGGTAAGTTGGTTGCAGCTATGAAGGATATTGGATTTGACTATGTGTTTGATACAGACTTCTCTGCAGATGCTACAATTATGGAGGAGGGTAGCGAGCTTTTGGAAAGGCTCTCCAAGTTCCTTGCAGGAGACAAGAGCATTCCAATTCCTCTTATGACCTCTTGCTGCCCGGCTTGGGTTAATTTCTATGAGCACAACTTCCCAGATTTGCTCAGTATTCCATCTACAGCACGCTCACCTCAACAGATGTTTGGTGCAATAGCCAAGAACTACTGGGCGGAGAAGATGGGTATTCCAAGAGAGAAGTTGGTAGTTGTTTCTGTAATGCCTTGTGTTGCAAAGAAATTTGAGTGCCAGAGGCCGGAGTTTAAGACAAACGGCTCTCCTGATGTAGATTACTCTATAACTACAAGGGAGCTTGCAACTCTTATCCGCCGCGCAAACATTAACTTTGAGGCTCTGCCTGATATGCAGTTTGATAATCCTATGGGTGAGAGTACAGGAGCTGCTGCAATATTCGGCTCTACCGGTGGTGTGCTTGAGGCTGCACTTAGAACCGCATACGAGCTATACACCAAGAAGCAGCTTCCTAAGATAGACTTTGAGGAGGTTAGGGGAATGGATAGCGTAAGAAGTGCTACCATAGACCTTGATGGATTCCCTCTAAAAGTTGCTATTGCATACGGACTTGGCAATGCCCGCAAACTTATGGAAGAGATTAGGGCCGGTAAGAGTCAGTATCATGTTATTGAGATTATGGCTTGCCCAGGTGGGTGTATCGGTGGTGGTGGACAGCCTCTGCATCATGGTGACTTTGAGGTTATCAAGGCTCGTCAAAAGGCTATCTACGAGGAGGATAAGAATATGCCAATACGTAAGAGCCACGAGAACAAGAGCATAATAACACTCTATGAGGAATTTTTCGGTAAGCCTCTGAGCGAAAAGGCTCACGCACTGCTTCATACCCATTATTCAGATAAATCCATTAAATATTAATATATTATGGCAGCAGAAAAATTAGGTTGCAATGTCTTGGACAAGATAAAAGCAATTTGCGATAAATTTGATAACAACCCTGGTGAGCTTATCAATATCCTCCACGAGGCGCAGCACACTTTGGGATACCTCCCAATGGAGGTTCAGGCTGTAATAGCAGAGAAGTTGAACATACCAGTAAACAGAGTTTACGGTGTGGTTACATTTTATGCCTTCTTTACTATGACTCCAAAGGGTAAGCACCCTATCTCTATCTGCCTTGGAACTGCTTGCTATGTAAGAGGTTCTGAGAAGATTTTGGATGAGTTCAAGAGAAACTTGGGTATTGAGGTGGGTGAGACCACTCCCGATGGCAAGTTCTCTTTGGATTGCTTGCGCTGTGTGGGAGCTTGCGGCCTTGCACCTGTGGCAATGGTTGGAGACAAGGTTTATGGCCACCTCCAAGCCTCAGATGTTAAGCGTATTATAAAGGAGTTCTCTGAATAGGATAGAACTCTTTGAAAATGATATTCAAAAGGGGCGGCCGTTTGGTTGCCCTTTTTGGTTTCTGAACAAGCAACTTTACATTCAGAACGCTTAGCCCGCGGCCTTGTGTGTTAGCGGCCGGCCCTGTATAGGGCCATCAGCCCGCGGCCTTGTGGAATAGATATTATTATGAAAAAGTTTTGGAAATCTCAAAAACTTTTTCATACCTTTGCCACGTGAATTAATAATGAAAGGAGTCATTAGAAGCCCTTTCCAATATTTTAGTATTCAATGAAGTGCCTAATTAATATAGGTGTAGTCTGCCATAACTCGCGTAAAGTGTTGAGTTTCTGCCAATTTGGCAGGGGGGGGGGGGGCATAAAAAGCTCATATTCAGCGCATTACAGCGTTGTTATTATTTCTTAGAGTTTCTTTTTTCACGATTATTTTCTTCATTTAGACTTTTCACTTCGTGCGACAGCAGCTGCAATGCTGTTGAATTGCGCGAAGCATATTTAGTATTATCATCCTCGCCGCTATTGCGGCCGGCCCTGTATAGGGCCGTATGCCCCCTTGGGGGCTGCGGCTTTAGCCGCTGGGGGTTTAAAGACTATAGGTTATTTGGCGGCAGGCCAAATAACCTTAATCCTGCGTTGGCCTTGTGGGATAGCTGTCTAAATG
>CADBUS010000092.1 GCA_902797895.1 uncultured Bacteroidia bacterium
CAGGAAGATATTGCCTTGCAGGAGAAACCGCTGAAAGATGGCGAGCTTAATGAGTTTGATGAACTGAAACAGGAGCAGCTATGAGAAAACTTAGGGCAGATTACGCATTTGTGCCTGATTTGAAAAAGGGGGTATTCTCCCCTATGGCCAACCCCTGTATAACCGTAGATGAAAGCGGCAAAATTATTGCAATTCAGGAATATAGCAGCCCAGATAGTAATTCAGGTAAAGAAGATGGTATTGAGTACTACAATGGGGTTTTTGTACCCGGCTTTATAAATGCCCACTGCCATATTGAACTCTCCCACCTTTTTGGGGCCTTTGAGCAGGCAAGTGGTATGAGCGGCTTTATAAATCAGATAAATGCCCTGCGCGAGTCTGTAGATGAGAGGGGGCGTTTTGAGGCTATGAAGCAGCAGTTTAACCTGCTTTCTACTCAGGGAGTTGTGGCTGTATCTGATATAAGCAACTGTAGTGAGAGTTTTGCCCTAAAGAGGCAATTCCTGAATTTGGTGCACTCAGATAGCGAGGAGCTTTTTCCTGTATATTACAGAACATTTGTAGAGTTGTTTGGCACAGAGGAATCGGATGCCGAGCAAATTCTAAAGAGGGGTGAAAAAATTGCAGAACAGGCTGTGCAGATGGGGTTAAAAGCCTCCGTAACCCCTCACTCTCCATATACAATGAGCCCCAAACTGCTAAAAATTACAACTTTGCGCGGATTAAAGAGCGGAGAAATATCCTATCACTCCCAAGAGAGCCAAGAGGAGGAGGATATGATAATGTATGGAACAGGCGCCTTGGCAGAGAATTACAGAGGCAGGGGGCTCTCTATGCCTGAGCCTGCAAACACCACCGCTTTGGAGTATTTTCTCAATACTGTAACTGCCACCTCTACGGATGGTTTGGCAAAGATAGAGGGGCGTGTAAACCTTGTACACAATGTTGTATTGAGCCAAAGGAGTATAGATGCTGCAAAGAGGGTGATAACGGAGCCTTTCTTTACTGTATGCCCTCTATCCAATATATTCATACATAGAGCATTACCTCCTTTAGACTTAATGAGAGAGAACAATCTTGCAATATGTGTGGGTACAGACAGCCTCTCCAGCAACACCATTCTCTCTATGGTTGAGGAGATGCGCTGCATAGAGCAGAATTTCCCTCATATTCCGCTTGGAGAGATTCTGCAATGGGCCTGCCGGAACGGAGCCAAAGCACTTGGAATTGAGGAGCGTTGCGGCTCGCTCCAAGTTGGCAAAACCCCTGGCATTGTACTTATTCAAAACTTGAGAGATTTCCACTTAACACCACAGAGCCGCTCTGTAAGAATTGTATAGCAGAGGGGTTTGGATGTATCTGATAATTAGTTTTAAGATAAAGAGTTACGCTTATGGCTACAAAGTTGTTTGAAAGTCTTATTGTTGGCCCCATACATAGCAGAAGATTGGGCAGTTCGCTTGGTATAAATCTGCTTCCGGAGCATGGTAAAATATGCTCATTTGACTGTATTTACTGCGAGTGCGGATGGAATAACGAGAGAAAAAACGACACCAAACTCCCAACTTCCGCAGAGGTGGAGAGGGCTTTGGAAAAGAGAGCTAAAGAGATTGTAAAAGAGGGTATTAAGGTAGATTCCATAACCTTTTCAGGCAACGGAGAGCCAACTATTCACCCTGAGTTTGCAAAAATTATAGATATAACCCTGCGCATAAGAGATTGCTATATGAAGGGTGCCAAGGTTTCTGTACTCTCCAATGCCTCAATGATTTGGAAAGATGACATTAGAGAGGCGCTAATGAAGATAGATAATCCTATACTTAAAATAGACTCAACCATAGAGGATTATATGCTCTGCATAAACAGGCCGGCAGAGAGTTATTCATTAAGCAGAACAATAGAGAATCTTAAAAAGTTTGAGGGCAATTTTATACTCCAGACAATGTTTCTCAGGGGCAAGGCAGAACACCCTGTAACCAAGGAGATTATAGAGATAGACTGCACAAACTCCGCCCACGTTCAAAAGTGGAGGGAGCTTGTAAGGGAGCTTAAACCAAGGCAGATTATGATTTACTCATTGGACAGAGATACCCCCTCTGACCAAATAAGCAAAGTAACTCCGCAAGAGATGGCTCAAATAGCGCAGCCGCTTGTAGAGCAAGGATTTAAGGTTAAGGTAAACGGAGAGGATTTATAACAAAAGAGCATCATAATGAGAGCAGTTATACAGAGAGTCAGCCGCTCAAGCGTTACAATAGATGGCACTCTTAAATCTCAGATAGGAAGCGGCCTATTGGTTTTGCTCGGCATAGCGGAAGATGATAATGAGCAGGATATTGAATATCTGACCAAAAAAATTGTGAATCTGAGGGTTTTTGACGATTCCAATGGGGTTATGAATCTCTCTCTATTGGATACAGGTGGAGAGATTATGCTTGTGAGCCAATTTACCCTTATGGCAAAAACCGCAAAGGGGAACCGCCCTTCTTACATAAAAGCCGCCGGCCACCAGATAGCTATACCGCTGTATGAGAAGATGATAGAGAGCCTTACTGCAGCCCTCGGCAAACCCGTTGCCACAGGTAGTTTTGGAGCGGATATGAAGATAGAGCTGCTAAATAGTGGCCCTGTCACCATAGTGATGGATAGTAAAGTGAGAGAATAGTTGTATATTTGTTCTTTATTTTCAGACAAATGAAAGATTTGATTCAGAAATATAACTTTAAGATTGAGGCCGAAGCCGCAGATAATCACTTAAAGGAGATTATTGCAAAGTGCCAAAGCAATATGAATAGCCGAAGCCTGGAACTGTGCCTCTCCTGCATAGATTTAACATCTTTACATACATCAGATACAGAGGCTTTTATAGAGGAATTCACAAACAAGGTCAATGGCTTTAAGGCCGCCTGGGCAAACTTGCCGCTCCCTGCCTCTATATGCGTTTATCCAAACTTTGCAAAGGTTGTAAAGCGCACATTAAAGGAGAGGGAGGTTGGCATAACCACCGTTGCAGGTTGTTTCCCATCTTCTCAGAGCTTTTTAGGCGTTAAGATATTGGAGACCACTCTTGCAGTAGTAAACGGAGCTACTGAAATTGATATAGTTTTACCTCATAACTCATTCTTAGCCAAAGATTATCAAAAGTGCAAAGATGAGATTTGCGCACTGCGCAAGGCCACAGAGGGCAAAAAGCTGAAGGTTATTTTGGAGAGCGGAGTTTTTGAAAAAGAGGCCGGCAGCAGGCAAGAGGCGGCCGAGCTTATTGCAGAAGCCTCTCTGCTCGCCCTGGAGTGCGGAGCAGATTTCATAAAGACCTCCACCGGAAAACAGGAGCCGGCGGCCACCCCATTTGCAGCCTACATAATGTGCTCTGCATTAAAGGCATACCAAAGCAAAACAGGCCAAAGAAGAGGCTTCAAGCCGGCAGGTGGAATCTCCACCTCAGAAGATGCTATAGTATATTATACCATTGTAAAAGAGCTACTTGGAGAAGAGCAACTAACTCCGCAACTATTCAGGATAGGAGCATCGAGCCTTGCTAACAATATTCTGAGCAGCCTAAAAGGAGAAAAGGTAAAATACTACTAACCAATTGCAATAAAGAGAATACAACTAAAAATCTATAAAATAAATAACAAAAACTATTTGTAATGGCAAATAAATACAGAGTTGAGTCTGACCTGCTTGGCGAACTTCAGGTTCCTGCAGATGCCTACTATGGTGTTCAGACACAAAGAGCTATCAACAACTACAAAATTTCCGGCAAAAGAATGTGCGACTATCCTGATTTTGTAGTAGCTATCGCATACGTAAAACTTGCTGCAATACAGGCCAATAACAAGTTGGGGGTTATCAATGCCACCATTACTAAGGCTGTAGAGCAGGCTTGCAAGGAGATTATTGCCGGCAAGATGCACCAGGATTTCCCTACAGATATGATGCAGGGAGGAGCAGGTACATCTGTCAATATGAATGCAAACGAGGTTATTGCAAACAGGGCTTTGGAGATTATGAAGCACAAGAGAGGCGAGTACAAATACTGCTCTCCTAACGATCATATCAACTGCGCCCAATCTACAAACGATGCCTACCCTACTGCTCTGCACCTTACTATCGTGATGATGAATAAGAAGCTGATAGAGAGCCTTAAAGCGCTTATTGCCTCATTCAAGAAGAAGGCTAAGGAGTTTGACAAAATTATTAAGATGGGTAGAACTCAGCTGCAAGATGCTGTGCCTATGACACTTGGCCAGGAGTTCAAGGCTTTTGCCAACTCTTTGGAAGAGGAGATTGAGAATATAGAGTATGCAAAAAAGAAACTCTATGCAATAAATATGGGAGGTACAGCAATAGGTACAGGAATAAATGCTACTCCGGGCTTTACAGAGCTTTGCTGCAAACTGATTGCCAAGCTCACAGGCGAGCCATTCTACGCTGCCAAAGACCTTGTGGCTGCAACACCGGATACCGCTCCTTATGTAGGCTACTCCGGCGCTCTTAAGAGATTGGCTGTTAAGCTCTCAAAGGTTTGCAACGATTTGCGCCTTATGGCTTCCGGCCCACGTTGCGGCTTGGGTGAGATTAATCTCCCTCCAAAAGCTCCGGGCTCATCTATAATGCCAGGCAAAGTAAATCCTGTTATTCCGGAGGTTACAAATCAGGTATGCTTTAAGGTTATTGGAAACGATACCGCAGTAGCTTTTGCCGCCGAGGCAGGCCAGTTGCAGCTTAATGTAATGGAACCTGTTATTATAGAGTGCATTACAGAAAGCATTACTTGGATGACTAATGTTATGAATACCCTCAGGATTGAGTGTGTAGATGGCATTACCGCCAACAAGGAGCATTGTATGGAGATGGTTAAGAACAGTATTGGAATAGTAACTGCTCTCAACCCATACATCGGATACAAGGCAAGTACAAAGATTGCAAAAGAGGCTCAACAGACAGGCCGTTCTGTTTATGACATTGTTATAGAGCAGAAGATTATGACAAAGGCCAAATTGGATGAGGCTCTCAATCCAAAGAATATGCTCAGCGCCAGAGATTACAAATAGTTGCTTTGCAACTATTTGTAATACAGAAAATAGGGTACATTATGTACCCTATTTTTCTTTTACCCCCCAGCCGCTAATGCGTGGGGGTGACCAAGTGGAGTGAGTGGAACTGTAAAGCCTCCTATAGATTCTTCGCTGCGCTCAGAATGACAGAGGGAGGCTCAGAATGACAGTGGGAGTAAAGAATAGCAGTAAGCGACTGAAGGGCAGTGTAATACTAAAGGAAGCTGGGCGCCCACGCCCGTGAGTGGGAGGGACCCATCAAATACAAGTTCTTGCAGGCAAGGACGA
>CADBUS010000093.1 GCA_902797895.1 uncultured Bacteroidia bacterium
GTGAACATAAACTCTGCCCTCTTTGACCTTATGAACACAGATGAGCTTAAGTTTGTGGTGGGGCACGAGCTTGGCCATATCATAAACAAAGACACTGCATTACGCCGCTTGATTTATTTTATTTTCCCTCCCGACAGTACCCAAATTCCAATAACGCTGTATCACAAAATCCGCCTGCACGACCAGCTTGCAGAGCTTGTTGCAGACCGCTACGGCTATATGGCTAATGAAAATCTAACATCTTGTGTAACAGCATTTTTCAAAATGGCATCGGGATTGGATTTGTGCAAAATGAATGTGAGCATAGAGGCTCTTTTGGAGGATAACCGCAAGAGGTTGGATTACTTTTTGAAAGACAAGGGGCGCAGCCGCTACGATCATCCGGTTAATCCGATAAGAGTGCAGGCCATAAACCTCTTTGCCACAGCCGCTTCTGAAGAGCAGCTCAACAAAGGAATGGAAGAACTGATAGAGATTTTGCTCAGAGTTGGAGACAACCCGATGGATGCAGATATGTCTATGTTTATTGCAACTGCAGGATTGATAGTCTCCAGCATAGATGGTCAGATAACCAAAGAGGAGATAGAGCACGTGGTGCAGATGCTTGCAGGGTTGCAGGTCTTTCCAAAGCGGTTCCTCGATTCAATAGCTGCGCAGAATGATAAAGTACCTGAACTGTTCCACAAATCTGTGGAGAACATTCTTAAAATAAACCCTGGGATGCGAGAGAGCTTACTCTACTATGTACTCGGAATGGTACTGTCAGACAAAGAGATAGGCGAGAAAGAAGTTAAGTTTGTGTATGACTTTGGCAACGATTTAGGACTGAGCAACAAGGAGATTTCCACTCAGTTTGCCGAGGTTATCCAACGCAAATTTGTCCCAAGCCTCGACTCCATCTGCTAACGCTTTTTTTTGAAGAAATCTTTGACGAGTTGAGCGCACTCGGCTTCGAGGACTCCAGCAGAGAGTTCTGTTTTAGGGTGGTAGAGGTTAGGAGAGTAGAGGCCAGCACCGCGCTTTGGATCTGTGCAACCATAAACCACTCTGCCAATTTGTGCCCAGTTGAGGGCGGCGGCGCACATCGGGCAGGGCTCTACAGTAACATAAATTGTGCAATCGGTTAGGTATTTGCCCCCCAAAAAAGCTGTGGCAGAGGTGATTGCCTGCATCTCTGCGTGGGCTGTGGGATCGTTGAGAGTCTGCACCAAATTATGAGCCCTGGCAATAATCCGCCCTCCGTTGCGCTTGCCTCCATTGTGCAGCACCCCGTTGCGCTTGCCGCCGCCCTGCGGAGCAACTATCACACACCCGATGGGCACCTCATCCGCCTCTTTTGCAGCCTCCGCCTCCTTGAGCGCCTCAATCATAAACCCAACATCAATATTCAGCTTCTCTAAATCCATAACCATCTCTAAATCTATAACAAAGAGTAAAATCCATTCCTTTCCGCAAAGGTAAGAAAATTGTAAGCACAAAAATTTACGGGTGGGATGTGGTTGAGGGGGAGGGGGGCAGAGTGGGTTTTTACTTTGTCATTTTGGCAGAAATGGGGGAGGGGAGTGTGGGTTTTTGCGCCACATTGCGTCACTTTACGCCACAAGGGGTTAATTTTGGGGCAGATTTGTTGGTGGCACACCATTTGCGCAATAGGAGCGGCGTGCAGGTGGAGGGAAAGCAAAAGTAGAAGCAATGCAGAAACAAAGTAGAAGGAAAGGTGGAAGAAAACGAAAACGAGAAAAAGCAGAGGAGAAGATTGAGGGGATTGAGAAGAGAGAAGAGAGAGTGGAGGTTGAGGTTGAAGGATTGCAGAATGAACTTGGCATAAAATAAATGAGAAGATAGAAGGAGGGTAAGAACAGCAAGAACAGCAGAACGGTGAACGACAGAACGACAGAACAGCAAGAACAGCAGAACGGCTGAAATGAGGTATAAAAAGTCGATTATAAACAGATAAAATTATAGAATTATGAAATTCAAACCATTAGCAGACAGAGTTCTGATTGAGCCTAAGGAGGCAGAAAAGAAGACCGTTGGTGGAATTATTATTCCCGATAACGCAAAGGAGAAACCGCAAGAGGGTACAGTTGTGGCAGTTGGCCCCGGCAAGAAGGATGAGCCTATGGAGCTTAAAGTTGGCGATGTTGTTCTCTATGGCAAATATGCCGGCACAGAGGTAAATGCTCCGGATGGCAAGAGCTATATGATTATGCGCCAGAGCGATGTAATGGCAATTATAGGTAAGTAAACAGGAGAGCGCAAGTAAACGTGAACAAGTAAGCGTAAACAAGAGATAGATAGAAGCTAAATCTATCGCGATAAAAAAAGGAATAAAAAGATAAAAAATTTAGATATGGCTAAAGAGATTAAATTCAATATGGATGCTCGCGCTCTTATGAAAGAGGGTGCAGATGAGCTTGCAAATGCAGTTAAGGTAACGCTTGGCCCAAAGGGGCGTAATGTGGTGATTGAAAAGAAGTTTGGCGCACCGCAGATTACAAAGGACGGCGTAACTGTTGCAAAGGAGATTGAGCTGGATGACCAGTTTAAGAATATGGGCGCTCAGCTTGTAAAGGAGGTTGCATCAAAGACTAACGACCAGGCCGGTGATGGTACAACTACTGCTACTGTTTTGGCTCAGGCTATTATAAATGTTGGTCTGAAGAATGTTACTGCCGGTGCTAACCCTATGGATTTGAAAAGGGGTATAGACAAGGCTGTTGAGAGCGTTGTTGAGAATCTTAAGAAGCAGAGCCAGAGCGTTGGTACAGACTACTCTAAGATTGAGCAGGTTGGAACTATCTCTGCCAATAACGATGCCGTTATTGGTAAGTTGATTGCAGATGCTATGAGCAAGGTAAAGAAAGAGGGTGTTATTACCGTTGAGGAGGCAAAGGGCACAACTACAGAGGTTAAGGTGGTTGAGGGTATGCAGTTTGACCGCGGTTATATCTCTCCTTACTTTATGACCAATGCAGATAAGATGGAGGCTGTTTTGGATCAGCCTGCTATTCTTATTACCGATAAGAAAATCTCTACAATGAAGGATTTGCTCCCTATTTTGGAGCCGCTTGCAAGAGAGGGCAAGGCTCTTTTGATTATTGCAGAGGATGTTGATGGTGAGGCTCTTACTACATTGGTAGTTAACCGCTTGCGTGGTACTTTGAAGGTGGCTGCCGTTAAGGCTCCGGGCTTTGGCGACAGGAGAAAAGAGATGTTGCAAGACATTGCAACTCTCACAGGCGGAGTAGTTGTATCTGAGGAGAGGGGCTTTACTTTGGAGAATGTTACTCCTGATATGCTCGGCAAGGCAGAGAAGATTACAATAGACAAGGAGAATACAACTATTGTGAATGGTGCCGGAGACAAGAAGCAGATTGCAGAGCGCGTTGCCCAGATTAAGAAGCAGATAGAGACCACTACCTCCGATTACGACAAGGAGAAGTTGAAAGAGAGACTTGCCAAGTTGGCCGGCGGAGTTGCTGTATTGTATGTTGGTGCTGCTTCTGAGGTTGAGCTAAAGGAGAAGAAGGATAGAGTTGAGGATGCTCTCAACGCTACAAGGGCTGCAGTAGAGGAGGGTATAATTGCTGGTGGCGGAGTTGCCTATATCCGTGCTATTGAGGGCCTTAAGAAGCTCAAAGGTGCTAATGACGATGAGCAGACAGGTATCAACATTATTGTGCGTGCCCTTGAGGAGCCGCTCAGAATGATTTGCGAGAATGCAGGAGAGGAGGGCAGCGTAATTATTCAGAAGGTTAAAGAGGGTAAGGCGGACTTTGGTTATAATGCTCGCGACGGCAAATTTGAAAACCTGCTATCAGGCGGTGTGATAGATCCTACTAAAGTTGCAAGAGTGGCTCTGCAGAATGCTGCCTCTGTTGCCGGTATGTTCCTCACAACCGAGTGTGTTATAGCAGATAAGAAAGAGGAGAATCCTGCTCCGATGCCTGCTATGGGCGGTGGCGGAATGGGTGGTATGATGTAATTCCTCTCATTAGGTAGTTATAAAAGGGCGGAGCGCTTAAGTGTTCCGCCCTTTTTTATTTGTCTGCAACTGTTTCAAAAACTGCACGCTTGGAGAAGAGCCGCATCCAGAGGCTGCGTACCAAAATATGGGCCATATAGGCACTATACAAAGCCTGTATCCCAAGCATCGGCTCCAAAAGATAATAGGTTGTAACAAAGGCTATTACAGCACATATCATACCCCACATAATCCACTTTGTTGCAGTTGCCCCAATGTAAATTCCGTCCCATACAAAGGCCCCGGTTGAGAGAGCCGGCATTACCCACAGCCAAATTAAAAATGGAGAGGCGGCCTCAATTACATCTGCCTTGTCTGTCATAAGACGCACCATCATACCGCCTGCTGCCACATATATTACTGTGGATATCAGCGCAATCCAAAAAGACCAAAGGAAAATGACTCTTACGGTGGCCTTTAGTCCGGCTCTATCTTTAGCTCCCACCGCCTTGCCTGCAAGGGCCTCTCCTGCGTATGCAAAGCCATCTATAAAGAACGAGAAGAGCATCAGCAGCTTCATCATAATTGTTCCAACCGCAAGCATTGTATCTCCATATTTTGCACTCAGCGATGTGAAGCCCACATATATGCAGAGGAAGCAGAGGCTCCTCACAAAGAGGTTGCCGTTTATTGAGAAAAACTTTCGCAAATCTCTGATGTTGAGAGCCTTTTTAAGATTTATGTACTTAAAGAGTTTGCGGTAGTAGATTGCAAGTAGCATCAGACAGAGCAGCAGCCCGGTATATTGGGCAGATAGCACCGCCCACGCAATACCTTTGAAACCCAGCCCCAACTTAACTGCAAAGAGCAGGCTCAGCCCCAAGTTTGCCACATTTATGGTTATATCTGTAATCATAGGGCTTATGGCATTCTGCATACCTATAAAAAAGCCCTTTATAACAAACAAACAGAGGGTTGCCGGAGCCGCCCATATCCTTATGAAATAGTACTGCCGAGCATAATCCGCCACCTGTGGCGAACACTTTATAAATTTAAGAACAATATCTATATAGAGATACTGTATTGCCCATATTATTAGCGCAATAGCGAGTGCTGTTCCTAAACCCTGCACAAAAATTTTCATAGCTTCGGCAAGGTCTCTGCGGCCGTATGCCTGAGCTACCATACCGCCTGTCCCAACCCTCAAAAAGCCCATATTCCAGTAGAGCAGGTCAAATAGCATAGTGGAGATTGCCATTCCTCCTATTGCAACAGCATCTCCTATATGGCCGCTCACCCCAACATCCACCATTCCCACAAGTGGCACCGTAATGTTGGCTAAAATACTTGGCAAGGCCAGCTTAAGAACGCTCTTATTTATCCTCCCGATAGCTATACCCATCTCCCTCTTTTCTGTTGATTTTCTGGTTTTTGACTATTTTTCCTCTCCTCTGTATTTGCCGTCTTCCTCCAACATAGATATATATGATTCATATCTTAGCGTAGAGATTTCCCCTGCCTCAACTGCCTCTTTTACAGCACATCCAGGCTCGTGGGTGTGGGTGCAAGGAGTATATTTGCAGCGGCTCTCCACCGCAAGCATCTCCGGAAAAAAATTGCTAAGCTCCTCTTTCTGAAAGTTTACCAGCCCAAAGCCTCTGATTCCGGGGCTGTCTATCACAAAGCCCCCTGAGCCAATCGGGTGCATCTGGTAAAAGGTGGTGGTATGCCTCCCTTGGCGATGCGCCTTTGAAATCTCTGCCGTCTTGAGTTTAAGGTTTTTATCCAACGCATTTATTATGGAGGATTTTCCCACTCCGCTCTGGCCGCTGAATAGCACCACCTTATCTTTGCACAACTCTCGTACAAGCTCTATGTTATACCCTGTTGCA
>CADBUS010000094.1 GCA_902797895.1 uncultured Bacteroidia bacterium
ATTTGAATTATTAAAAGCTCAACTCACAGAATCAATCTACTCTTCTGCGCTATATTTAAGATTTACACCCTTGTTCATCTTTAGCCCCAATCCGGCATCAGGCGATGGTATTATGCGCCCGTTCTCAACGGTGGAGGAGTGGAAGCAGTCGTTGGCAATAAGCCAGTTACCGTCCAAATCTGTCCATTGGCAAACAGGGGCGAACTGCGCACCGGCGGCAATGGCAACAGAGGTCTCTGTCATACAGCCAACCATAATCTTCATATTGAGAGCCTGTGCAAGGCTTACCATTTCACGCGCCTCGTGCATACCTGTACATTTCATCAGCTTGATATTTATGCCGCTGTAGTGGCCGTAGAGGTGGCGCACATCGGAGAGCCTCTGGCAGGCTTCATCTGCCATAATAGGGAGCGGACTGCGCTCGGTAAGCCATCCGGCCTCCTCCAACATCAGCTTTGGCATAGGCTGTTCAATCATACATACATTCTTGGTATTAAGCCAGTTAATCATATCAAGAGCATAGAACTTATCTTTCCATCCTTGGTTGGCATCTATGCAGATAGTAGTATCGGTAACCTCGCGAATTGTGTTAATCATCATCTTGTCCTGCTCCTCGGTGCGGCCAAGTTTTACCTTTATAAGATTTCCCTCTGCAGCGGCCTCCTTGGCCTTCTTTCGCACAACTTCCGCAGTATCAAGCCCAACGGTAAAAGAGTTGTATGGGCTGTTGGCCGGATTGAAACCCCATATCTTCCACCACGGTTGCCCAATCATATTACCCACCAAATCGTGCAGAGCTATGTCTATAGAAGCCTTTGCGGCTGTGTTATTGGTAGTTATGGCATCCATCTCAGCCATAATCTCTCCAATCATAAATGGATCTTTGAACTTTTTAAGAACAGGCCGCGCCTTTTTCAAATAGTCTATGGCAGAGTTAATTGTCTCTCCCAAATAGGGCGGCATAGCAGCCTCTCCATATCCTGTGTAACCATCAAAGGTAATTCTTGTAAGAACAATAGGGGTTGTGGTGCGTGAGGAGTTGGCTATTGTAAAAACGTGCTTCATCTTTGCCTCAAATGGGCACCACTGGAGTTCAAGCTCCTTTTTTTCTTTGCCGCTTTTACCCGCACCGGAGCTGCTAAAAGCCTTGGCAATCAGCCTTGTAGGAGAGAGAACAAAGGCTGCGGCTCCAAGCAGACCGGCACTCTTTAGAAATGTTCTTCTGTCTGTCATAATATCTGGCTTTAACAATATTCTTAATGATTATTATTTCTCAAGCGAATTATTTAAGCGGTGCATCCAAAGCATTGGGTGCAGTGAGTCCAATCTGTTTTACACTCACCACTCCCTTACCCTTATCTGCAGTTCCTATAATTCTGCGAGCCTTGAGCATACGGCCGGCGGTGGTGTAGTAATCTTTAGAGCCCGGTATCAAGCTGTTTATTCTCACGATATTGGAGGAGTGTATTATTTTTCCCTCTCCCATATAGATGGCAACGTGGGTAACTCTCTCCTTTTTACCATTCTCTGCTTTTGTGCCAAAGAAGATAAGGTCTCCTATGCGTAAATTCTCCAAACTCTTTAGAGTATGCTCGCCATTTACATATTTATGTACATCTACACTATCACCGGTTTTGCACTGCTGAGAGGCATCTCTCCTAAGTACATAACCATTAAGGAAATAGACGCTCTTTGTAAGGCCGCTGCAATCTACACCCTTAACAGATGTTCCGCCCCATACGTATGGAAAGCCGCAGAATTTTTTAGCGGTTTCTATTATGTTGCTCTCTGTTGGAGAGGCTCTCTTTATCCAGCTGTTAAGATTCTCTGCATCTTCCGCAGGCAGGTAGCCCTCTCTGCCATCTGCAACAGAGGCTTTTATCCAATTTCCCTCTTTTGTGCCGGCGTGAGCAATCAGTATATCTCCCCAAACCAAATCGCTTACAGGCATAGAGCTTTTATCCATATCTGAATAAAGCGTTGAGTAGAGGGTATTTACAATAATCTTAGGCTTTTTTAGATACTCCTCCCACTCGCTTTTTTGCATAGCCTTTATGCTTCTTGTTATAACCCAGGCGGTATAACCCTCCATATTTATGCAGCGATACCACCCCCCTTTCTCCTCCAAAATCCTCACAGGCATTCCCATAAGAGCTTGAGTACCGGACTCTGCACTAAAGTTGGGCTCAGAGTTGAAACTTGCGGTTGACATAACAACCACGCCATACTCCTTCCCCTTTAGAGAGGAGGAGGGCAGAAGCTCCATTTTGTCTGCCGCCGTAATGCCAGCTTGCTTCAATCGGCTGATAAGAGCATTTTTAGCAGCCGATTCTGTGGTAGAGCCCACAATGGCGAGCTTACCATCTGTCATCTTCAAAGAGGCTTCAAAGGTCTTGTCTCGGCTATCTGGAGCAAACTCGCTCTTTACCTCTGAGCAGATTTTATTGAATAGGGAACTAATCTGATTATCAGAAGATTGTGCCATTATGGCGGGGCAAAGGCTCAAAGTAGCCGCCACAATCAGACAGCCTATCATTGCAGCAAGCCTTGTACGGCAGCTACTCTTTTTGAATGTTTGCATAAGAACTATATTTGTGCTATTCCATTAAGCACCATTGCCTTAGCGGCTGCGCTTGGATAGCTTTATTGTCTGCGCTCTATCCGGCCCCACCGATACTATTGAGATTGGAACTCCAAGCTCCTTCTCCACAAAGGCAATATATTTTTTGAAGGCGGCCGGCAGTTCTTTTTCTGTGCGGCACTTTGTGAGATCTTTTTTCCAACCCTTAATCTCCTTATAAACAGGCTCTATGGTAGAGTAGGTATCAAAAGGAACGTGGTTGCTCTTTTGCCCATCTACAACATACGCGGTGGCAACTTTAATGGTATCAAAGCTATCCAACACATCTGCCTTCATCAGAATAAGGTCTGTAACTCCGTTCACCATTATGGCATATTTGAGAGCCGGCAAATCTAACCAACCTGTTCTGCGTGGGCGGCCGGTGGTTGCTCCAAATTCAAACCCTTTCTGCCTTAGCTGCTCGCCTACGGCATTGTTTAGCTCTGTTGGGAAAGGGCCGGCACCTACTCTTGTGCAGTAGGCCTTAAAGACTCCATATACCTTTCCAATTTTGGTAGGGGAGATACCAAGCCCTATACAAGCTCCTGCGCAAATGGTTGAGGATGAGGTTACAAACGGATATGCTCCAAAGTCTATATCTAACATCGTACCCTGCGCCCCCTCTGCAAGCGCACGCTTGGTTTTGAGGTGGTTGGCTATTTCATACTCGGTATCCTTTATGGTAAATTTTTTAAGATACTCAACAGATTTCATCCACTGCTTCTCATTCTCCTCTGCATTGTACTTATAGTCAAACTGTTTTAGAAACTCCTTGTGCTTCTCTTTAAGGGCATTGAATCTCTTTTTGAAATCCTTTGACAGAGTATCTCCAACTCTCAGGCCGTTTCTTCCGGTCTTGTCCATATATGTCGGCCCTATTCCCTTTAGAGTTGAGCCAATTTTGCTCTTGCCCTTTGCAGCCTCGGAGGCGGCATCTATAATCCTATGGGTTGGAAGTATCAAATGCGCTCTCTTTGAGATAATTATATTTTTTGTAGGATCTACTCCCATCTTCTCGATAGCTCTGCACTCCTCCTCAAAAATTATAGGATCCAGCACAACTCCGTTGCCTATAATATTCATAGTCTTTTTGCGGAACACTCCGGAAGGAACGGTATGCAGAACAAAGGTTTTGCCCTCAAATTTAAGGGAGTGGCCTGCATTTGGCCCACCCTGAAATCTGCAAATAAGAGGGTAGGAGGCTGCAAGCACATCAACAATTTTCCCTTTTCCCTCGTCTCCCCACTGAAGGCCAAGAACAACATCTGCTTTCATAAATAGCTAATAATTAGAATGGTAAATCATCTGCAGGGTTATCGCCGCCTATAATGTCTGATTGCGGCATATCAGAAACAGGAGCTCCTCCGCTCGGAGCAGCTTGGTTATACTGCTGCTGAGGCTGCTGAGGTTGCTGATATTGTTGCTGTACTCCACCCATCTGATTGTAGCTTCCCTGTGCAGGAGCCGAGTTGGCAGCAGGATTATCAGACTTTCTACCAAGCAGTTGTACAGAATCAGCAAAAATCTCATAAACGGTTCTTTCTACACCATTTTGGTCTGTATATTTACGAGATCTAATCTTACCTTCAACAAAAATTTGAGAACCCTTTCTGATATACTTTTCAGCAAACTCGGCTAATTTTCTCCAGCACACTATATTGTGCCACTCCACTCTCTCCTGCTTGTTATTGTTTCTGTCTGTATAATACTCTGTTGTAGCAACAGAAAAGTTGGCAACTACCTGTCCTCCATCTAAATGTCTGACCTCCGGATCTCTTCCAGCATTGCCCAAAATAAATACCTTGTTGTACATAATATTTGAATTTATGTGGTAAATATAGTCTAAAATGTGTACAAGTGCAAAAGTTTATAGTGCGCTGTGCATAGCATTCTCATCGGGTGTTAGGCCGGTAAAAAGCCTGAATCCCTCAATGGCTTGATAGACAAGCCATTGTTTGCCGCTACTGCTGTTTATGCAGGGATTTTTATAGTTTGCCTCCACTATGGTTGCGCCTGCAAAACCATCAGGCGCAAACTGCTCTATTTGCAGTGGTAAAGTGTAAATAATCAGCAAATTGCCTCCTGCGGCCACCCCGCCCTCCTTGAGTACTTTAAGCATAAGGTTGCATCTCTCAAAGTCAAGCGCCTGAACTCCTATTTTGCCGGCATACTCAATGGCCTTGCTCATAGTTCTGTTTGTGATATAGGTTTGCAGAGCGGCATCTTTGCAGGCAAGGGCAGCCGCTTTGCCGGCTCCACCGCATCCTATTACAAAGGCTTTAAGATTTTGCAATCTTCCATTTTTGCTCCCTATAAATTCATCTGCAATACGCTTTACGGCAGTATAATCTGTATTGAAGCCAAAAATTCTGTCACCCTCAAATTTAATCAGATTGGCTGCCCCTATAGTTTTGCAAACAGCATCTGCATCTGTAACAAACTTCATCACAGCCTCCTTGAACGGTGCTGTAACATTTGCTCCGCTATATCCCTGCTCTTTTAGAGAGGCTATGCACTCCTCTATGTTGCTCCCCTCCAAAACAGAGTAGCTCATATTTAGTGAGTTATCATTCTGAGGAGCTAAGTGGTAGCCGGCATAAAAGAGTTTTGGGCTGAGTGAGTGAGCGGCAGGATTGCCTACTATTGCAAACTTTTTCATAATTACTATCATTTTGTTTTAGATTCTTAAGTCGCTGGGGCTGTGCTGCTTTGCTTTGCTCTGTCATTCTGAATGCCCCCTGTCATTCTGAGCGCAGCGAAGAATCTATTCTGTTACTATCTCTTTTGTTACTATCTCTTCTGTTATTAACTCTTTGGCGAACAGCCTCATAGCAAAGTATAGCCGCAGAAACAGAAACATTCAGAGAATCGAGCACCCCAAGCATAGGAATCATAATTTTGCAATCCGATGCCTCTCTCCATTGCTGCGTTAGCCCTTCGGCCTCGCTTCCCATAACTATTGCACAAGCTCCTGTCATATCTGTATTGTAGTATGGCTTAGAGTCTTGCAGCTGTGCGGTGTATATTGTAATCTCCTTTTTCTTCAGCCACTTGATAGCCTCCTCGCTTGTGCAGCATACAACCTTTTGAGTAAAAATTCCTCCAAGGCTGGAGCGTATTATGTTGGGATTGTAAATATCTTTTGTGGTGTTGCAAAGCAGTACGGCATCTGCGCCGCAGGCATCCGAAGTTCTGAGCAGAGCTCCAATGTTGCCGGGCTTTTCTATACCCTCCGCCACAATAATGAGCGGAGTTTCAGGCAACTGCCGCTCTACATCTGCAAGGGTAAGGCTGCGTGCAGCCACCTCTGCTATAACTCCCTCTGTAGTTGAGCGATAGGCTATTTTTGAATAGAGCTGTTCAGAAACGGTAAAAACTTTTGCAGCCGAGCAGTTGAATCTTTTTGCAACCTCTTGAGCGGTATTGGCTTTGCCGCTGTAAATCTGAGGGCAGAAAAATAGCGTCTCAATTTTGTAGCCGGCATTGCAGCAGGCCTCCAACTCCCTTGCACCCTCTACCACAAATCTGCCGCTTTGCACTCTATGGCGAGCCTTTTGTTGCAACAGCCCAAGCTCCTTTATTTTAGGATTTTGCAAAGATGTTATAACCTCCTCCTGCATACTCAGTTTCTTTCAGGCCGCAAGCAGAGCTATTCCGCCTCTTTCTTCATCTGAGGGAAGAAGAGAACATCTTGTATGGAGGTTTGGCCGGTCATAAACATAGTGAGGCGGTCCATACCTATACCCATACCGCTCGTTGGCGGCATACCATACTCCAGAGCGCGGATAAAATCGTGATCTATATACATAGCCTCATCGTCTCCTCCGTTCTTGAGCCTTAGCTGCTCCGTAAATCTATCAAGCTGATCTATAGGGTCATTAAGCTCGCTGTAAGCATTGGCAAGCTCCTTTCCGCAAACAAAGAGTTCAAATCTCTCAACAAGAGCAGGGTTGCCTCTCTTGCGCTTGGTAAGCGGAGACATCTCTACCGGATAATCTATTATAAATGTTGGCTGAATTAGCTTATCCTCAACAAATTGGCCAAATATAGCATCAATCAGCTTGCCCTTTCCGTAGCTTGGCTGAATTGGAACATTCAACTTTTTGCACACCTCTCTCAACTGCTCTTCATCCATACCGCTAACATCCACACCGGCCTCTTCCTTAATGGCATCGAGCATAGGCACTCTCTTGTAAGGCCCCTTGAAATCAACCTCGTGTTCTCCAATTTTAAGCAGAGTTTTTCCGTTTACGGCCATAGCCACTTTCTCTATCATCTGCTCCGTAAAGTTCATCATCCAGTTGTAGTCTTTGTAGGCTACATATATCTCCATAGCGGTAAACTCAGGGTTATGGGTGCGGTCCATACCCTCGTTGCGGAAATTCTTGCTGAACTCATAAACACCTGGGAATCCGCCAACTATAAGCCTCTTTAGATAGAGTTCATTGGCAATTCTCAAATAGAGATCCATATCCAACACATTGTGATGCGTTATGAAAGGACGGGCGTTTGCTCCACCGGGAATAGGTTGCAGAATAGGAGTTTCCACCTCAAGGCATCCGTTCTCGTTAAAGAAGGCACGCATAGTCTCATAGATTTTTGTCCTTTTCTCAAAAACCTCTCTAACCTGCGGATTTACAATAAGATCCACATATCTTTGGCGATAGCGTAGCTCAGGATCTGCAAAGGCGTCAAACACCTCTCCATCCTTGGCTTTAACAATCGGGAGTACTCTGAGAGATTTGCTAAGCACTCTAAGTTCCTTAACGTGAACAGATTTCTGACCTGTTTGGGTAACAAAGGCATACCCTTTTATTCCAATAATATCTCCAATATCAAGCAACTTCTTAAAGACTGTGTTGTAGAGGGTTTTATCCTCATTAGGGCAAATCTCATCTCTCTTTATGTAGGCCTGTACTCTGCCTGTATGGTCTTGAAGCTCAATGAATGAGGCTGCTCCCATAATTCTGCGGCTCATAATTCTGCCGGCCATAGAGAGCTCTTTGAACTTGGCCTGAGAGGCATCTTCTGCCATTTCCGGATTATACTCTTTTGCAATCTCCTCTGCTGTAACGGTTACCGGATATTCATCTGCAGGGTAAGGCTCTATCCCAAGCTCACGCATCTGTTGCAGGCTCTGCCTTCTTATCTGTTCCTGTTCATTCAAGTTGAGTTCCATATATCTTCTGTCAATTAGCGGTTAATACCATTTGGCGAAGATACGATTTTTTTATCATATTATATATTATTATATTTGCCCTGCTAAAGATGGATTCAAATAACAGAGAGAAACAGTGGATACTCAGAGAGTCTGGCAACCCTATCTGTACCAGAGAGCTTGTTCAAGATTTAGGTATAGATGAGGTGCTGGCTAATCTTTTGGTTCAAAGGGGCATAAAGAATCAAGACAAGGCAAGGGAGTTCTTCTCTCCCAAACTGAATATGCTGCACGATCCATTCCTTATGAAGGATATGGACAAGGCGGTTGATAGGATTCACAAGGCCATCAGAACCAACGAGAAGATTCTTATTTATGGAGATTATGATGTGGACGGAACCTCTGCGGTCTCTTTGGTTTTCTCATTTTTGCGCACTCTTACCAACAATTTGGACTACTATATTCCGGATAGGTATGATGAGGGGTATGGCATTTCAATGAATGGGGTTGATTGGGCAAAAAAGCATAATTGCACACTTATAATTGCCTTGGATTGTGGAATTAAGGAGCATTTGGCTGTGGAATATGCCGCCAAGCTGGGGATAGATTTCATAATCTGCGACCATCATCTGCCGGGGGGAGAGCTTCCGCCGGCGGTAGCAACTCTTGATCCGAGGCGTGAAGATTGCTCATATCCATACGACGATCTCTCCGGATGCGGAGTGGGATTCAAGTTGGTGCAGGCTTACGCTCTCCATTTCAACATACCTTTTGAGAGGATATATCCGCTCTTAGATCTTGTGGCTGTGAGTATTGCGGCAGATTTGGTATCGGTTACCGGAGAGAACAGAGTGCTTGCACACTTTGGTCTTAAAATTCTGAATGAATCTCCGCGCAAGGGGTTGCTCTCTATGATAAAGCTCTCCGGCCTTGAGAATCACAGGATTACGATAGATGATATAGTATTCAAGATAGCTCCAAGAATAAATGCGGCCGGCAGAATGGAGAGCGGGCGTATGGCCGTAGATTTGCTTACATCTGAGAATATAGGTGATGCTCAGCGCATAGGCAAGGCCATTAACGATCACAACAACGAGCGTAAGAATATAGATCGCAAAATTACCCAGGAGGCAATTCAGATGGTGCGCGAGTGGCCCGATTTTACGCATCTGAACTCTATAGTTGTATATAATCCCGATTGGAGCAAGGGAGTTGTGGGTATTGTGGCAAGCCGCCTTGTGGAGGCTTACTATCGCCCTACAATAGTGCTAACCAAGTCGTCAAATGGCTTTATATCAGGCTCTGCCAGAAGTATTGCCGGTTTTGATTTGTATGAGGCGATAGGGGCTTGTTCAGATTTGCTTATAAACTTTGGCGGCCACACATACGCAGCCGGTCTTACTATGAGGGAGGAGAATATAGAGAGGTTCAAAGCGCGGTTTGAGGAGGTTGTAAAATCCAAAATTACAAAGGAGATATTAACACCTATTATAAATATAGATGCCTTTTTGGAGTTTAGGCAGATAACCCCTAAATTCTTCCGTCTGCTTAAGATGTTCCAACCATTTGGCCCTGGTAATCAGTCTCCTGTATTTATGACCAAAAGTGTTTATGACAATGGCAACGGCAGAATAGTGGGCTCTACCACAACCAGCCGCGGCGCTCACCTTAAATTGGAACTTATTCAGGAGGATGCTCCATATCGCGCTGTAAGTGCCATTGCCTTTAATATGAGCGAATATTTCAACCATCTGGCTGCAGGCGAGCCGGTGGATATTTGCTACACAATAGCGGAAAACTACTATCGCAGTCTTACAAATATTCAGCTTAGAATAAAAGATTTACGCGAAGGTAAAGATACCTCCATATAAGCCGTTGCATTAGCAACGGCTTATATGGAGGTGCTATCCCGCAGCCGCCGCACAAACTGTCCTCTATCCCTCTATCGCCGCACTTTAAGTTTTTAAGCTGATGGCTTCAGCTTAAAAACCGGCTCTTTAACCCCCCAGCTGCTACGCAGCAGCCCCCAAGGGGGCATACGGCCCTTTCAGGGCCGGGCAGCAAAGCTGCCTAATAGTTACTCCGAATAACTAAGAAGCACCTCTTTAACCACTTGCTCCGGGGAGAGGGAGGTGGTCTCAATAACGGCTTTTGAAGAGCCGAGATAGAACTTCTCGCGCTCTGCAAGGCTCTTTGTAACAAATTGTAACAGAGCAGATTCTTGCTCTGCTGCAGAACATTTGGCATTACCCTTTTTAGGCAGCTGCTCAAGAACTCTCTGAATAATAGGCCGTTGCAAAGAGAGACCATCTTTCATTATCCTTTTGGTTAGCTCCAAAGGGCTGCATTTAAGGTAGATACAAAATGTCTGTTCTGCTATAATCTTGTAAGAGGGTTTATATGTGGGGGTTCCTCCGCCAAGAGCTATTATTGTGTGAGGGTGGTTGCCGATGGGTAGATTTTTGAGCAGCAGAAGCAGTGTGCTGTGCTCCTGCTCTCTAAAGTACTCTTCTCCTTTTTGGCTGAATATCTGCGGTATAGAGAGGCCGCAATGCTCCTGTGTGCAACTATCTAAATCTATGAAATTATACCCCTGCCTGCCAAGCAAAGCCCCAATGCTGCTCTTGCCGCAGCCCATAAAACCGCAGAGAGTTATTATTGCCATTTAGAATAGGGTAGGCTCTCCGTCTTCATCCTCTGAATAAAGCTCCCCATCGTCAATATCCTCACTATCAGAGTTATTGGTTATATTATCCTCCGGTATATCTCCATCGGGAATATCATCAAAACTATCCATTTGCTCATTCGCCTTCTCCTCAAACTCCTCATCTTCCTCCTCAAGTACAGGAGGCTCTATAAGCACAACCTTGGCAACATCAAACTGAGTGATTCTCTTTCCCTTGGCTTTCCAGCCTTTTTCTGCAATAAAGGTATCTGTTATAATAATCTCGTTGCTGCGCCCCTCGTTCTTGCCGCCAAACTGTATAACTGCCTGTGAGCCTGCTACTCCTGTAATTGCTACAAGATATGAGCCGGCCTCCTCGCTAATAAACTTGTTGGCGGTGTTGTTGTTGACCTCAAACTTAAATCTCTTAATGTAATACTTCTGCTGCTCTCCATCGTAGTAAATGGCGGCATAAACCCTGTTGGGATCAAACCTCTCTATCTTTACGAGATTATTGTTGTAGTGGTTGTTTGTATCCTGATTTGTAGTAGAGTAGGTGCCATCGGAATATACTGCAAGAATTCTCTCCTCATCTTTGAAACGCCCCAAATATACTCCGCGCCTATCCTCATTCAAGCGATTTACATCCTTGTCAAACCAGAGTGGCTTGTCTCCTATTGTGGAGATACCTTTTGAACGCAACTGTACCTTGCTGATAGTATATTTTGTGAGTATGTTGCCCCTGCTCGCCTTTCCTTTAACAGCCAAATCTGCAAAGTTGTAATCAAAGATAAGTTTCTTAATTTTAGGCTCTTTGCGTAGCATAACCTTTATGGTTTCTGCCTCTCCGTTGTTGTTGGCGGTAAACCAGAGCACTTTGGAATCCGGTGTTCCCATTGTGAGGTCATACCACTTGTCTTTGGTAACAGAGGTTACAAAAAAGCGCTTAACATAGTTGAGCCTGCTCTTGCCGTCTTTATAAACAGCGTTGTAAATAGTTCTGGTATTGTTCTTTGCAAACACAGAGGCAAAGATTATATTCTTGCCCACAAAGCTCTTGTCTGAAATTTTTGTAACAATATATTTTCCGTTTTCAAGGAAAACTATAATGTCATCAATATCCGAGCAGTTGCAAATAAACTCGGCATTCTCATCTTTTTTAAGATCCATTCCCACAAAGCCCTCCTTGTAATTCACATAGAGCTTGGCATTTGCAGCAACAACCTTGGTGGCCTGAATTGTCTCAAGATTGGCTATTTCCGTTCTGCGAGGGAACTTGTCTCCATACTTCTCCTTCAATGCCAAGAAGTAATCTATTGTTACCTGTGTCAGATTTTTGAGACTCTTGTGTACCCTCTTTATATCTGCCTCAACAGCAGCAATTTTTGTATTGCACTCCTTTATATCAAAGCGAGAAATTTTTCTAACAGGCTTCTCCACAAGTTTCAGCACATCATCGCGAGTAACCTCTTGATGCAATTTGGTCTCATACTTTTTGAGCTCCTTGTGAATGTCGTTAACCTGTGCATCCCAATCCTTGCTCTTTTTCTCCTCCAACAACTTATATTTGCCCTCCTCAAAGAATATCTTTTCTAAAGAGAGGGAGTGCCAATTCATTTCGAGTTCGCTCAACTTTATCTCAAGCTCCTGTTTGAGCAGCTCCTTGGTCCTTAGGGCAGAGTCTATAAGTACCTCAGATACAGTTAAAAAGTGAGGCTTGTTATCTTTTATTACGCAGGTGTTGGGGTTGATTGAAATCTGGCAGGCGGTAAAGGCATAGAGCGCATCTATTGTTTTGTCTGGCGATTCTCCTGCATCCGGAGTAATTACAATCTCTACATTTTTGGAAGAGAGCTCCTCCACCTTGCGTATCTTAATCTTCTTCTTCTCGTGGGCATATTGTATGCTCTTGAGTATGTCGTCTGATGTTTTGCCGTATGGGAGTTCTGTAACTTTGAGAGTCTTTTTATCGGTCTTTACTATCTTGGCTCTCACAATAATACGGCCGCCTCTCTTGCCATCGTTATACTTGCTTACATCCATTATCCCACCGAGCGGAAAATCGGGATAGAGCTGAAATTCCTCCCCTTTGAGGTAGGCTACAGCCGCATCTATAAGCTCATTGAAATTGTGCGGCAGTATCTTGCAGTTAAGGCCTACCGCAATACCTTCCGTACCCTGATGAAGCACCAAAGGGAACTTAACAGGCAGAGTTACAGGCTCTTTCTTGCGCCCATCGTAGGAGTTCATCCATTGGGTTGTCTTTGGGTTAAAGAGCACATCTATTGCAAAACTGCTGAGTCTGCCCTCAATATATCTGGCAGAGGCGGCCTCATCTCCAGTTATTATGTTGCCCCAGTTTCCCTGACAATCTATCAGCAACCGCTTCTGCCCCATCTGAACAAGCGCATCCTTTATTGAGGCGTCTCCGTGCGGATGGTATTTCATTGTCTCACCCACAATGGTTGCAACCTTTATAAGCGAGCCATCGTGTATTGTTCTCATTGCGTGCAGAATACGCCTTTGTACCGGCTTTAGGCCATCCTCAATGTGAGGCACTGCCCTGTCTAAAATTACATCAGAAGCATAATCAAGAAACCAGTTTTTATACATTCCCGCAAGGCGGAAACTATTCTCCCCATCCCTTATCAGCTTGCTCCAACGCCCGTCTCCCTCCAATTCATTGGTCTCATTTGCCCCAAATTCCAATTCGGAATCATCTTCGGCATACTCATCTTTTAAGAAATCGTCCCTCTCATTATCTATCATATCTGTGTGGTATTGTAAAGTCTGTTTTTCTCCGCGATAGATCAGCTATCAGCCACAAATCTAACTCAAAAAAACGAAAAGTTCAAACCAAGCCTCTTTTGGTTTCACGTGTAAGGCTCCTTACGGCAGCAGTCCCTATCCTTGACTACGTGCGTTGGCTTTTCTGCCGCTTTGGCGGCCGGCCACGAAGTAGCCGTTATCCCCTTGAGGGGTGCAGGGGTGTTAAAGAGTTGCTTGCTCGGCATAAACCGAGCAAGCTTAATGTGCGATAGCTTAGTGCTATTGCCTCCCGCGGCTGGGGCTGTGCTGCTCTGCTCTGCTCTGTCATTCTGAGCGCAGTGAAGAATCTATAAGGCGTTAATTTAAGGGCGTTCAATATGAATTATCAAGTAATAAATTCAATTGAGCTTGAAGCTCCTCACGATTAGGAAGGTAAAGTTGATAACGCGCTGCAAAAAGCTGATTATCTATACCTTGAAGAGCATATTCCATCAATAACTCATCTTTTTTGGCACCTAATACAATACCCACCGGAGGATTATCGTCTGGTGGGCAAATTTCATTCTTGAAGTAATTCAGATAGAGATTCATTTGACCTATATCTCCGTGCTTTATTTCAGCTCGTTTCAAATCAATCAAGACATAACATTTCAAGATGGCATTGTAGAACACTAAATCCACTTTAAAACGTCTGTTTCCTATAGGTATGACATACTGACGTCCCATAAATGCGAAACCTCTGCCCAATTCTAACAGAAACTGTTCCATATTGATCTTTAAAGCCTTCTCTAAATCGGATTCCTTGTACTGTTTACGCTGTGGTATGCCGGTAAACTCTAATATATATGGATCTCGTATAATATCGGCCGGTGACATAACCTGCTGTCCTTCTTTTGCAAGAGCAAGCACGCCTTTTTTATCTGTACTGAGCGCAAGTCTTTGGAAAAGAGAAGAGTTGATCTGGCGTTTCAGTTCTCTAACTTTCCAGCCCTCTTTGATGCATTCCTTCATATAGAACTGCATTTCCAAAGGGTCATCGCATTTAATCAGTTCAAAATAATGGCTCCAAGTCAATTGGTGAGACAGCGTCTCACTTTTTGGAAAAGTCAGATAAAGCTTACGCATATAAATAAGGTTGGAGCGACTGAATCCTTTGCCTCTCAGGCGTGTTAAATCCTTGGCAAGGTTTGTAATAAGCTGTTCTCCATACTTTGCTTTTGTCTTTCCTTCTTGCTCAAACTCAACGATATATCTGCCAGTCTGCCAGTTGGCATTTAAAAGCTCTGTATTTACGGCAATCGCAGCCTTTCCTTTTGCATCCTCCCACGTATCAGAAATAAGTGAGACAAGTCTCACATATTCAGGATCGTTGATTTGTAGTTGACCTGATGTTATTTTTATTAGACAGTCATTCTTCATATTTGTTTTGGTTTAAGACAACTTTAGAGGTTATTCTCTAAAGTCTTTAAGCAAAATTAATTATAAATTTTGTTTCTGCAATTATATCTAAAATATGAAATGATATGAATTTTATTAAGTAGAGGATTACCTAAAAGAATAAGAACCGCTCATACAGCAGAGCTAAAAGAAAAAGTTTTGGAAATCTTCAAAACTTTTTCATACCTTTGCCACGTGAATTAGTAATGAAAGGAGTCAATA
>CADBUS010000095.1 GCA_902797895.1 uncultured Bacteroidia bacterium
AAGGAGAACGGCGGCAAGATGTCTGCCCACAATTTTGCTCTCACAAAAGCCGAGGGGGAGTGGTTTATGTGCGTAGATTCTGATGATTCCCTCTGCGGTTCGGATGTGCTACAGAATATGATAGAGTTTTGGGAAAATACAATAAAAAGTGAGTTGCCAAAGGGTGTTAAAGTGGAGAATCTTTGCGGTATCCTGTCATACATACATACGTACATACACAAACAGGTAAACATTAAAGAGCATAATCTTCAATTTCCTCTCAATGTTAAGGTCTCCTCCTTTTCTGAACTCTACAAGAATGGTTTTAATGGAGAGCTTGCTCTTTTAATAAAAACCGATATTATAAAGCTGTACCCATATCCCTATTTTGAGGGGGAGAATTTTATTACAGACGATTTTGTTTTCGAGCAAATTGAGGAGAAATACAAGATGTTACTTCTGCCTATGTTTTCCCAATACCGCAACTACCAAAACGATGGTTACTCATATAATTATCGCAAGCTCCTACTGACTAATCCTCTGGGTTACAGAGCATTTAACAATCAGAGAGTAAGGCTTAAAAAGTTCAATCACACTAAAAATGCAATAAATTATATTGCACTCTGTTTGCGCATAAAAGATGGCACTATGCTCTCCGGCTCTGCAAATAAGCTACTTACAATACTTCTCTTCCCACTGGGAGTTGCAAAGTATTTTTACGATAAGCGCTTTCTGAAGACTCTGTAGCCTATGCTTAGTCCTGCTAAAAAGAGTACTCTGTGGAATGTTATTGAGAAGGGAGCGGTGCTTTCCATTCAGATAATAATAACGCTTATTATCACAAGAATCATATCGCCGGAGGACTACGGAATAATTGCAATGGTTACTGTATTCTTCTCGATAGCCTCCACCATTATAGATTTTGGTATGGAAGGGGCTATTATCCAAAAAAAGGAGTGCTTAAAGGAGGATTACAATGCAGCCTTCTTTTTCATTCTGGGAATGAGCATTTTGCTATATGTCACACTCTATTTTTACGCCCCATATATTGCTCGGTTTTATAAGTTACCCCAACTTGCAGAGGTGGTTAAGATAGGAGGTATTACACTAATTATAAGAGCTTTGGGAATAGTACCATACGCCAAAATGGAGCGCCACCTCAACTTCAAAAGCATTGCCAAGATAAGCGCCTTTACAGCACTGCTCGCCGGAGTTGTTGCCATCGCGATGGCCTATAAAGGCTTTGCCTACTGGGCTTTGGTTGCGCAGTTTGTCTTAACCTCAACGCTTACAACCATACTCTATTTTGTGGCTTCAAAGTGGAAACCCACAATGCAACTCTCCGCTGCCTCTTTCAAAAATTTGTTGGGGTTTGGATTACCGCTTATGTTTACATCGCTTATAAACGGCCTGTATGGCAATCTCTATAATTTGGTGATAGGGCGCAAGTTCAGCGAACGGCAACTTGGGTTATACAACCGCGCCTCCACATTGGCCGGCTATGCTCCGCTCAATTTGAGCGACCTTACTATGAGGGCTTTATACCCTATATTCTCGCGCGAGCAAGATAATTACCGCCTGTTGAAAGAGTATACATTAAAGACTCTCCATATAACATTTTTCATAATAATACCTATAACAGCTTTTACTGTGGTAAACTGCCGCGATATTGTAATAGCCTTATTGACAGAAAAGTGGAAAGAAGTAATTCCTTTTTTGCGGATTTTGGCAATATCCAACATAGCCTTTATCTTCTTTAACATACATATAAATCTGCTAAAGGCTACAGGAAATACCAAAACCCTATTTTTGTGCGAGGTGCTGAAAAAAGGGGTGGGAATAGCCATATTTATTGCGCTGCTACCGCTTGGTATTATGGCTATTATGTGGGGTATACTTGCCACCTCTATAATCAATCTGCTTATAAGCTCCTACTTCATCTGGCGCAAAATCAAAATAGGGCTTTGGAAGCAGTTGTTGCAGGGAGTTTCTGTAACAATAGGCACAGCTGCAAGTGCCGTAGCCGCCTATTGGATTGCCGGCTTTGCAGATAATATTTATATGAGACTTGGGTTGTGTGCTGTTATGTTTACAACTCTGTTTATACTATATGCCTGTATAACAAAAGATTCTGCAATTCCTTTCTTTAAAGATTACTACTATAAGATTTTCCGTAAGAGATAAAACTCTGAAAACCCCTGTCACTCTGAACGAAGTGAAGAGTCTATAGAGTGTATAATCCTCCCAACAGATTCTTCGCTAACGCTCAGAATGACAGAACTGCCCCACACTGTTATCGCTTGGTAATTGCACCATCGGGAGCTATATTCAGTTTTGAATCTTTTATATCGGCAGTAGTAAGCTCTGCAATCTCCTTTACCACAATGTTTTTGGCATCTTTCTTAGGGCCGCGCATAGGCTGCTGAATAAAGGAGTGAATATGTCCGTCTATAAATTCTCCCTTGCCATTTACTCTTACCGTAATTACAGGGGCATAGCCTGTGTAGCCTGCAACCCCCATTCCACAGGTGCAGAAATTGCCGAGGCTGTATGCTATAAAGCGGTTGTTATATAGCTCAATAGCACGTACTACGTGAGGTCCGTGCCCATATATTACATCTGCTCCGCAATCTATTGCAAAGTGGGTAAAGAAGCGTAGGTTGCCGCGGTCATCGCCTTGAAAATACTCGGTACCGTATGGCAGATGCCTTGCGCGGCTTCCCTCATCTCCACCGTGGAAACTCACCACAACAATATCGCACTCGCGATTTAACATTTCCACTATCCGCCTTACAGTTGCAGTATCCTGAGTTCTAAGGGAATAATCCTCGTGCCCAAAGGCGCAGAATCCATATTTTATCCCCTCTTTCTCTTTGATGAAATACTCTTTGTGCTGAGTCTGCCCTTTGGGATCTTTGGCCCCCGAATAACCTACTCCTGCCTTATCCAGATTCTGCTCTGTTTGAGTCATAGCCTCATCAAAAAAATCATATATGTGATTATTGGCAAGCCCCACATAATCAAAGCCGGCATCTGCCAAGTGATGAGCATAATGAGGCGGCATCATAAACATAAAGGCAAATTTGCTGGTAAGGCTCTTGCGTGGTTTGCCGCTTGAGGCAATAGTACCCTCAAGATTTCCGCAGGCTATATCGGCAGCGTGAAAAAGATGCTTTACATCGTCAAATATATTCTTACCATCGTTTGGAGGGAGGTTGTTTTTGAACTTGTTTCCCATCATAATATCTCCGCACACAGCAACTGTAATTGTATCTTTTATAACGCGTTGCAGAGTAGCAACCGTATCTGCGGCAGAAGAATTGGCTGCTGCGGAGTCAATTCCTTTGGAGTAGGAATTACCACCGCGGCACATTATAAACAATAAAGCACAGGTCAAAAAAGCCGATTTACAAAGAATGTTTCTCATAGTTTATTTTTTTTGAATGGTAAAGATATAAAATTTGCGTATAAAAGGAGGTCTGCTTATGCAGACCGATAAACGCATAAAAAAAAGCCGACCTGAATGAAGGCAAGTCGCTTTAGCGACCGGCACAGAGTGCCTATCGCTGCTTTAGCAGCGTATAAAAGGAGGTCTGCTTATGCAGACCGATAAACGCATAAAAAAAAGCGAGCTTTATAGCTCGCTTTTTTTTATGCGTTCTGCGGCGCACGCTGCCGGCGGCCACCTCTTGAGCCTCCACCACCACGGCGGCGATCACCACCTCTTCCGCCCTCTGAACGAGCTCTGTCATTAGCACTTACGCCAGCGTTTGGAGAGAGATCCTTTTTACCGAATACCTCACCGTTGCAAACCCATACCTTTACACCAAGTACACCGTATGTTGTATGTGCCTCAGCCAAAGCGTAATCTATGTTTGCGCGCAAAGTATGCAGAGGAGTTCTACCCTCTTTGAACATCTCGCTGCGTGCCATCTCGGCTCCACCCAAACGGCCACTGATAAGAACTTTGATACCCTCAGCACCTGAGCGTATTGCAGATGCAATAGCCATCTTAACAGCTCTTCTGTAAGATACACGTCCCTCAATCTGACGGGCAATGCTGTTGGCTATAATATTGGCATCTATCTCAGGGCGCTTAACCTCAAAGATATTTATCTGAACATCCTTCTCTGAGATCTTCTTGAGCTCAACCATAAGTTTCTCAACCTCAGCACCGCCCTTGCCGATAATAACACCAGGCTTTGCAGTGTGAATGGTTACGGTTATAACCTTAAGGGTTCTCTCTATTACAATCTTAGAGATATTTGCCTTGGAAAGTCTGGCATATAGATACTTACGAATCTTGTCATCTTCCAGTATCTTGGCAGCGTAATCTGTTCCGCCATACCAGTTGGAATCCCATCCGCGGATAATTCCAAGCCTATTGCTTATTGGATTTGTTTTTTGTCCCATATTACTTTTCCTCCGCTTTTTCAGCAGCCTTCTTGGCAGCAGGTTTCTTAGTTGCAGCCTTCTTTGCTGCCGGTTTAGTATCAAGTACAATGGTTACGTGGTTAGAACGCTTTCTGATTCTTGCAGCCCTACCCTGAGGAGCAGTTCTGATTCTCTTAAGGGTACGTCCCTCATCAACCATAATGGTCTTAACTATAACGTTGCCATTGTCAAGCTCTTTGCGGTCTGCAGTATTCTTGCTCTCCCAGTTTGCGATAGCGCTCTTAAGGAGTTTGTGGAGCTTATTGGAAGACTCCTTCTTAGAAAACTTAAGAATATCAAGAGCTTTGTTTACCTCTACCCCTCTGATGGTATCTGCGCTGTAACGCATTTTGCGCGGAGAGGTAGGAATATCATTCAGCTTAGCAATAGCTGTCTGCTTTTTTATCTCTTTCAGGCGCTCGGCCATTTCTCTTTTTCTTTTTCCCATTTCTGTAATTCTTTAAAGTTAACTTACAGCCTACTTGTTCTCCTTACGGTTACCTGAGTGGCCTTTGAAAGTACGGGTAGGAGCAAACTCACCGAGTTTGTGCCCAACCATATTCTCAGTTACGTAAACGGGAATAAACTTGTTTCCGTTATGAACGGCAATTGTGTGACCTACAAAGTCCGGAGAGATCATACTCGCTCTGGACCAAGTCTTCACAACATCCTTCTTGCCAGACTCATTCATAGCAAGAATCCTCTTCTCTAAGGAAGCCTCAATGTAAGGGCCTTTTTTAATTGAACGACTCATAATCTTAAATTTATTCCGTTACTTTTTTCTTCTTTCAATAATGAACTTCTTAGAGGTCTTCTTAGGGTTCCTTGTCTTGTAACCCTTTGCAGGAAGACCTTTTCTGCTCCTTGGATGACCTCCTGAGGCGCGGCCCTCGCCACCACCCATAGGGTGATCAACCGGGTTCATAACAACACCTCTGTTACGTGGTCTGATACCGAGCCACCTCTTGCGGCCGGCCTTTCCGTGTGACTCAAGATTATGGTCTGGGTTGGAAACTACACCAACTGTTGCCCTGCAAGTGGTAAGAACCATTCTTGTTTCGCCTGAAGGCAATTTAAGAACAGCGTGTCTGCCCTCTCTTGCCACAAGCTGAGCATAACATCCTGCACTACGAGCCATTGCACCGCCTTGGCCGGGAATAAGCTCAATGTTGTGAACATCTGTTCCAAGAGGAATCTCTCCAAGCGGCAGAGTGTTGCCTATCTCAGGGGCTACGCCTGAACCTGAGGCAATTACCTGGCCCACCTGAATTCCCTTAGGGGCAATGATGTAACGCTTCTCACCATCTTGATATACTACAAGTGCAATTCTTGCACTACGGTTAGGATCATATTCTATTGTCTTGACGGTTGCAGTGTACTGATCTTTATCTCTCAAGAAATCTACGATACGGTACATCTTCTTGTGGCCGCCACCAATATAGCGCATAGTCATCCTACCTTTGTTGTTACGGCCGCCTGAGCTCTTTTTAGGAGCGAGCAGGCTCTTCTCCGGAACGTGGCAGGTAATATCGTCAAACGCGCTGATTACCTTATTTCTTTGGCCGGGTGTTACCGGCTTAAATTTACGTACTCCCATCTTTAAATGTTGCTATAGAAATCTATCTTGTCATCTCCGGCAAGAGTCACGTATGCCTTCTTGTACTTATTGGTTCTACCGCTAAGCAATCCGGCCTTAGTGTAGCGGCTCTTTGCCTTGCCATTATAAAAAACGGTGTTAACATCCTTTACAGTAACACCATACATCTGCTCAACAGCCTTTCTTATCTCGAGCTTGTTGGCATTAACATCTACGATGAATCCGTAACGGCCGCGCTTTTCGCCCTCTGCCGTCATCTTCTCTGTTACTATTGGCTTTATTAAAATTCCCATAATTCTCAATTTTTAGCGTTTGTACTCAGTTTTAAGAGAATCCTGGGCGCCATTAACAAACACAACAGAGTATGCACGCATAATATCGTATGTGTTAAGATTGTTAGGTGTGGCTACCTGTACGTTCTCCAAGTTACGGGAAGAGAGTACAAGGTTTTTAGATTTCTCAGGAACAACAAAGAGAACTCTGCGGGAGTTTACCTTTATGTTCTCAATTATCTTCTTGAACTCCTTTGTCTTAGGGGCCTCCATTGTAAATGGCTCTATAACAGCTATTGCTGCCTCCTTAGCCTTGTAAGAAAGAGCTGAGAATCGAGCAAGCTGCTTTACCTTTTTGTTGAGTTTGAAGTCGTAATCTCTTGGCCTTGGACCGTGAGCTCTACCTCCACCAACATAGATATTGGCCTTAATGGAGCCGTGGCGTGCACCGCCGCTACCCTTTTGGCGAATAATCTTTTTGGTGCTGTATGCAACCTCGCTTCTGTCTTTAGTTTTGCTGGTTCCCTGCCTCTGAGCAGCAAGATACTGTCTAACATCAAGATAGATAGCGTGATCGTTAGGCTCAATGCCAAATACCGCATCGTCCAAAACAACCTTTTTACCGGTGTCTGTTCCGTCTATTTTCAATAATGCTAATTCCATAAGACTAACCCTCCACAATTACGTATGAACCGGCAGCTCCCGGTATAGAACCTTTAACTAAAATCAGATTGCTCTCCGGAATGACCTTGATAACTTTAAGGTTGAGAACCTTAACTTTATCACCGCCCATTCTTCCTGCAAGCCTCTTACCCTTGAACACTCTTGAAGGCCAAGAAGATGCACCCATAGAACCAGGTGCACGGAGTCTGTTGTGCTGACCGTGGGTCTGGCCGCCAACACCTCCAAATCCGTGGCGTTTTACAACACCCTGAAAACCTTTACCTTTAGAAATTCCGGTAACGTCAACCCAAGTGTCCTCGTTTTTGAAAACGTCTGCAACACTGAGAGAATCACCTAACTTAAGCTCGCCATCAAAATCGTTTTCAAACTCAACGAGCTTACGTTTAGGAGTGGTATTTGCCTTTTTGAAATGTCCCATAAGGGCCGCGCTGGTGTGCTTCTCTTTTTTCTCGTCATAGGCAAGTTGTACAGCGGCATAACCATCTTTTTCTTCTGTACGAATCTGCGTAACAACACACGGACCA
>CADBUS010000096.1 GCA_902797895.1 uncultured Bacteroidia bacterium
AAATTTCCATTCTCGTTCTCAAGCAAGAAATCTGGCACTATCTGCATTGTTTGGTCTGTATATGAGTCATCTACCATTCCGCCCGGATGAATAGTAAGCCTTCTTATCACCTCGTATGCCTCCTTAACCTCCTCCTCCGTTATTCCGAGGCGAGCCATAATCTTCTCGTAGTGCTTTTTGGTAAACTCATCGTAGTAGTTCTGTATTATTGCCTGGGCGTGCTCCACCGCCAAAGTTCTGTTCTCCTTGGCTTTCAGCTGTATAAGCAGGCACTCTTTAGTGTTTCTCGCCCCAACTCCCACAGGCTCCAACTGCTGAATATCATTAATCAGAATATCCTCAAGCTCCTTTTTGTCCACCTCTATGTTCAAGCGCAGATAAATATCGTTGGAGAGCGAGTCCAAATCCCTTGTAAGATAGCCGTTTGAATCCAAGCTGCCTATTATAAAGAGAGCTATGCTTTTACGCCTCTCAGAGATATTTCTATATCCAATCTGCTCTGTAAGAGACTGATAGAAGCTCTCCCTAACGGAGAAGGTGTTGTATTGCGGACGCTCGTCTCTGCCGCGGTTATTTACATAGAGCTTATATGAGGGTATTCCATCATCCTTAACCTCGGAGAGCGAAACCTGCTTTGGCTCCTCACCGCTCTCATCCTCCTTGCTCTCCACATTATCCTCAAGCACAGGGTTTTCCTCAATCTCCTTCTTAACCCTCTGCTCCAATTCAAGCAGCGGAAGCTCAAGCAGTTTGATGGTCTGAATCTGAATTGGGGTAAGAGTTTGCCCCTGCACCATCTGCTGCCCTATTCCTAAACCAGATTTTGTTCCTTGCTTAGCCATATTACAAAGATAGTATTTTTTATTTTAATTTTGTGGCAGATATGCCAAATAGGAACAATAAGCAGAATGGATTATTATGGGACCAATTGACCTGAACGAGGTTATAAAGAAAAAAGACCCCAAGCTCGCAAAAAGGCTGCCAAAGTTTGTTATTAAGCTCATTGGCAGAATAGTACATATAGATGAGATTAACGCTGTGCTTGCAAAGTATGGCCACCTGAATGGGGTGGATTTTGTTGATGGCACTTTGGAATATCTGAACTCCACCTGCGAGGTCAATATTCTCAATCCCGATAGTTTCAAACAGGGGGAGAGGTATATTTTTGTAAGCAATCACCCTCTCGGCGGATTGGACGGCTTAACCATAACAACAGAGATAAATAAGAGATTCGGCCCGGCCAAATTCCTTGTAAACGACATACTTATGAATGTAGAACCGTTGCAAGATGTATTTGTACCCGTAAACAATCTCGGCAAGAGTGGCTCAGAGGAGCTCAAGGGGGTAAAGGAGATTTACAACTCAGATTTCCACGTGCTCAACTTCCCATCCGGAGCCTGCTCCAGATTGATAAAAGGGAAGATTACAGATTTGGAATGGAAAAAAAGTTTTGTAAGAGAGGCTATAAAGAGCAAGAGAATTATTGTTCCTATGCACTTTGATGGGAAAAACTCCAAGCTCTTCTATTGGACATCAAAAATAAGAATGGCCCTTGGCATAAAAGCATTTATAGAGATGTTTCTGCTACCAAGGGAGATGTTCAGGCAGAAAAATAAAACATTCAGACTCACCATCGGAGAGCCAATTTCATATACAGAGATTGAAAATTCCGGAAAAACAGCACAACAGTGGTGCGATATTATAAGAGAGAGGGTTTACAACTATGGAAAAAGTAATAGAGGCAATAGATAGAGAGCTCATTAAAAGAGAGTTAACCACAGATAAGTTTATCGGCAAAACCCGCAAAGGGGATAACTATATCTATGAGATTTCTGCAGAGGACTCTCCTTTTACAATGCGCGAGGTGGGGAGGTTAAGGGAGATTTCATTTAGGATTGGCGGTGGAGGTACAGGCAAGTCGATAGATATAGATGAGTTTGACACAGACCGCAACTATCCTTATAAACAGCTGATTGTGTGGGATAAGGAGGAACAGGAGATTATCGGCGGCTATAGGTATATACTCTGCGGAATGTTAGAGCCAAAGAATTTGGCCACCTCCGAACTGTTCAGTTTTTCAGAGAAGTTTATTGAGGAGTATCTCCCTTGGACCATTGAGCTGGGGCGCTCCTTCATACAGCCCAACTACCAAAGTGCAAACCTGCGCCGCAAAAGCATATTTGCCCTTGATAATCTGTGGGATGCACTTGGAGCACTTGTAGCCAAGTTCAATAATGTGCAGTACCTTTTTGGTAAGGTTACAATGTACACCACCTACAACCAAAGGGCAAGAGATATACTGCTTAATTTTCTGCACAAATATTTCCCTGATAACGAGCAGCTTGTTACAGCACACCAAAAGATAGAGTGCAACATCAACAATCCATATATAGTATCTCTGTTTGAGAATTTAGATTACAAAGAGGCCTACAAGGTTTTAGTGAAGGAGCTTAAGGCGCTCGGAGAACATATACCGCCGCTAATAAACTCCTATATGAATCTCTCCCCATCTATGAAAGTTTTTGAAACCTCTATAAACGAAGGCTTTGGAGGAGTTGAGGAGACAGGCATACTTATAAGAATTTCAGATATTTATCCGGATAAGATAGACCGCCACGTAAAACCGCTTAAACAGTGGGCAGAGACAATGAAACCTAAATGGTGGAAAAAGCGGCAGTTTTTCAAAAAACGTACCAATCGATAGATGAGCTCTTTACAATCTTTGCCTGGCGGTAACGCTCGGAGAGCTCGTGATATATCTTCATACAATCGCTCCTGTTTCTGAAATCTCCTATATGAACGGTAAAGTAGGGAGCCTTATACTCTCTGTAAATCTTTACGTGTGGATAGGAGCTTTTGAGACTCTTGGCTATTCCGTCTGATATACCTCTGGCCTGCTGGGCATTAGAGGAGTAAACAAGTATTTTGTAGCCGCTCTTTTTCTTGGAACTTTGGGAGTGCATATAGCTCTCAAAGGCACTCTTTACGGTAGAGGTCTGGTTTAATGTAACTCCTCCCTCCCCTCTCTCAATAAGACCGAATACAGAGGTGCGCACCATAGAGGAGTCTATGATAGGAATATACTTGGCCGCAGCCTTTATTGTGTCCTGCCTTGCAACCTCCTGAGCTTTAAGTGAAGCAGAAGTTAGTATAAAGGCCAACAGAAAGAGTATCGCCACATTTTTTCTGACTGCTCTCATAGTGTAAGGAGTTAAGTTATTTGTTCTCTGTATTGGCAGTAGTGGTTGATGCGCCACTCTTTTTCATTCTATCTACCTGGTTTACAATATCTTTGAGCGGAACATTATTTTTACTCCAAGGAATTTGAACAATACCGCTCTTTATATCAGCGGCAATATCAACCGTAAATTCATCTAAATCTACATTCTTATCTTCCAAAACGGAGAAAATCATACTCAAAGCATTTTCAATCTCCACCATCACACTTACAGGCTGCTCGGAGAGTTGCTTTGCGGGAACCTCAACAACATTCTCTGAGCGTAAAGTGGCAATAAGAGAGCTCTTTCTATAAACATTGCTTGTGAGATTTTCTATCTCAATTTCAGATTTTGAGGGATTGTCTATAAGCACCAATAACGATGCCTTAATTGTATTGAAGCTCGCTGCTTCAAAATCCACAATTTTTACATCTTTAATTTTAATCTCTTTGTAAGCCTTTGAGCAAGCGGAGGTTATAACCATCGCGATAATAATTGCAACCAATGCCGATATGCTCTTTCCGATAGTGCGCCTGTTATACATAATCTTACTATTTAATTGCAAAGTTAAAAAAAACTATATTTGTAAGAGTTTTAACGGCAAAAGTTGCACCAAGAACTTTGTAGTGATATGAATCTGAAAGTTTACATAGAGACCTACGGATGTCAGATGAATGTGGGCGATAGTCAGGTGGCTGCATCTATCTTGACCAAAGAGGGTTATGCTATCTGCAACAATATGGAGCAGGCAGATGTTATTCTTGTAAACACCTGTTCTGTAAGAGATAACGCAGAAAAAAGGGTGCTTGGGCGATTGGATGTTTTTGGATTGCAAAAAAAGAGGAGAAGAGTTATTGTGGGAGTGATGGGGTGTATGGCTCAAAGGCTCAGAGAGAAGCTGTTAGATAACAAGAATGTGGATTTTTGCATAGGGCCTGATTCTTACCGCAGCCTGCCTCGCCTGATTGAACATATAATGCAGGGAGGGCAACCGCTTACAGAAACAACACTCTCACGCACAGAAACATACGCAGAGATAGAGCCATTGAGAAGAGATTCTAACGGCGTATCTGCCTTTATCTCCATTATGAGAGGATGCAATAATATGTGCTCATACTGCATTGTGCCATATACCAGAGGGCGCGAGCGCAGCAGAGATCCAAAGAGCATTGTAAGAGAAGCCGAAGAGGTTGTAAAGCAGGGCTTTAAGGAGGTTACACTTTTGGGGCAGAATGTAGATTCATATATGTGGCGCAACCCCGATAATCCAACCGAAAGCGTGAACTTTGCGCAGCTGCTGGAGTTGGTAGCACTTGTTGACAAGAAGCTACGGGTACGCTTCCAAACCTCTCATCCAAAAGATATTAGAAGAGGAGTACTCTACACAATGGCAATGTACCCCAACATCTGCCCTCATATACACTTGCCGGTTCAGAGCGGCAGTAACAGTATGCTCAGCAAAATGAATCGCAAATATACACGCGAGCACTATTTAGAGAAGATTGCGGCAATAAGGGAGATACTACCCACTTGCGCCATAACTACCGATATTATAGCAGGTTTCTGCGGAGAGAGCGAAGAAGAGCATCAGCAGACACTATCGCTGATGAAAGAGGTTGGGTTTGACAGCGCCTTTATGTTCCAATACTCCCAAAGGCCGAATACGCTGGCAGCCAGGCAGTATCCGGATGATGTGCCTACGGAGGTCAAAACAGAGAGGCTCAACCAGATAATTGCGCTGCAAAATCAGCTTTCGCTGGCCTCAAACAAAAAAGATGTAGGCAAGGAGTTTGAAGTTCTTGTAGAAGGCTATTCAAAACGCTCACAAAATCAAGAGGGTGGAGTAAAGCAGATGCAGGGGCGCACCCCTCAGAACAAAGTCTGCGTATTTGATGCACCGCAGAGCGTAAAGCCTGGTGATTTTATATTTGTAAAGATACTCTCCTGCAGCAGCGCAACCCTGCTTGGAGAGATAATTGAGCCCAAAAAGAGGCTTGCAGAAAAACTCGGAGAGAGGATTGGTGGAAAATTAAATGAGATTTTCAAGCAGCAGGGCGGCAGCAAAAGAGGTAGCGGCGGCGGTGGCAGTGGTAGCGGTGATGGCGGCGGCAAGGAGAAAAAATTATCGCGATAAAAAAGAGGTGAATTGGTGAATTGGGAGTCGCAAAGATGCGAAAAGGTGAAAAGCGAATCGGGAAGAGGTTAAAGATGAATCGCGAAGATGCAAAAATGTTAAAAGCGAATCGCGAAGAGGTTAAAGATGCAAATTATTGAAACAGATAAAATTACATAGTTATGACAAAAATGGTTACAGTTTATAAAGGGAATCTGCGCAATGAGATAACCCACGTGCAGTCAGGTACAAAAATTATAACAGACGCACCGCTCGACAACCACGGCAAAGGAGAGGCATTCTCCCCTACCGACCTATTTGTTAGCTCGTTGGGAGCCTGTATGCTCACCATTATGGGAATATCGGCACAGAGCTACGGCTTTAATATAGATGGCACAGAGATTGAAACAGAGAAGGTTATGAGCTCCAATCCAAGGCGCGTGGCAGAAATTAAGATAAATATCAAGTTCCCGGCAGGCAGCAACTACACAGAGCAGCAGAAAAGGCTGATAGAGTCTGCCGCCAAAACCTGCCCTGTTGCCAACAGCCTCCATCCCGACATTAAAAAAGAGATTACCTTCAATTGGTAGAGAGACCATTCACTCTATTGGCATTCAGAACGTAATCTTGGTGTCATTCTGAGCGCAAGTGTAAGTTTGGCGTCTTTCTGAGCGTAGGCCTGTCTGTCATTCTGAGCGAATGCGAAGAATCTTTCAGACGTTTACTCTCAATAAGGTAATACTTTTCAATAGGCTTGCAACTTTGTAAAAAATAAGTATATTTGCACGCTACTTTTGCAGCGGTGATGTGTAGGGTGTGCATTTTAACACCTCTCACTCACGCAAAAAGCAGAAATGTGAGGCCCGGATGGCGGAATTGGTAGACGCGCTGGTCTCAAACACCAGTGGGGTAAAACCTGTGCCGGTTCGATCCCGGCTCCGGGTAC
>CADBUS010000097.1 GCA_902797895.1 uncultured Bacteroidia bacterium
ATTGCCATATCGCTATATCCGGAAAAATCGCAGTAGAGTTGCAGCGAGTAGCCAACGGATGCCATAAATAGCTCAAAACCACTATATCCGGCAGGATTACCGAATGCAATGTTTACATATTGCGAGATATAATCTGCAAAGAGGGCTTTCTTTACCACTCCAATCAAGAACAGGTATAAGCCTCCGTAAATCATAGCTTTATCTGCCGATTTGTTCTCTCTTATTTGCGGCAGAAAATCTTTGGCCCTCACCACAGGCCCTGCTATAAGGCAAGGGAAAAATGTGAGGTAGAAAAGGTACTCTAACCAATCTTCCGCAGGAGCGCACTTACCTTTGTAAACATCTACAATATAGCTTATTGTCCTAAAGGTGTAGAACGAGATTCCTATTGGGGCAACAAGATCAAGCGGCTGAAAATTCCTTTGTGCAATGGTACTCAAATTGCTGAGCAGAAAATTGGTGTATTTGAAAAATATCAGCAGCCCCAAGGAGAGAACTATTGCAACCGTTGCAAGCAGTTTTTTCTCTTTTTTTATCCCGATAGTAGCAATCTTCTTGGCTATAAACCAATCAATCAGAGCTGTACCAACCATAAACAGGCACACCCATCCGCTCGCCTTGTAGGCAAAAAAGATACTGAATAAGGCCACAAACATCATCATCTGATATCTGCGGTTTTTTAGCATCGCATAAATCGGCAGAAAGAGCAGCATCAGAAACCAGAAGAGTCCGTTGTAAAACATCATCGGACTCCCGATAGTGCAAAGTTGCTCCCAAAAGTTTGATAGAAAATTACTTATGCTAACAAGCGGTGCCATAGTGCCATCTATTTTGCTGGTGCTAAAACTATTACTTTACACTTACCTTTCTCCGCCACCGGCTTTTCCAACAGAATAGGGTAGGCGCTCTCTTCCATTACCCAGGCGCAAACTCTATCGCACCAAGCTGCCGCAGATGTTCTTGTAGGGTGCGCCCCATCTTTTGCTCTCTGGAATGTATCGTTTTTGCTTAGATAGAATGTTCCTTTTTTGCAGCTTGCCTCAAGCATATCGTTTATTCCTGTATCCTCTTTCCAATTAGGTGGGCCTATCCAAATATATGGTATATCTCCTATCTGAGCAAGCATATTATCTACATACTTTTGACGCTTAGTTTGTATATCTCTAACAAACAGCTCATTACCTCCAAGGCTTACGAAAATGTAGTCTGGATTGAACTCCTTTATGTAGCCTGCGAGCTTATCTGTACGCCCCCAGACCTCTGTGGTTGAGCTGTACCAAATTACATATACAAGGGTATGGCCGTTCTCTTGTGCGTATGCTGCAAGGCGAGGGCCAAGCCCCTCCAACATAGAGTCTCCCACAAAGAGGATATTTTTGGCAGCAGTATCCATAACTCTCTGTTCTATAGGAGGCTCGGTGATAGTATCTACTCCACTTACAACAGTATCTTTTATCTCTGCCCTCTCTTTGAGCATAACTCTCTTGAAGGGCGTTGAGAAGGTAAACAGCACAAACGAGAGTGCCAAAAGCGCGGTCAATCCTATGTATTCCTTTTTCATTCTTATTCTCTTTATATCTCCTTGAAAAACGAGAAGTGTACATTGCCGTAATGCCTCTCTTTTAGGAAGTTGGTATGCCGGGAAAAATCATACTCGCCGGAGTGTTCAAGTATAAAAACTCCATCTTTCAGCAGCAGGCCCTGTTGCCGTAGCATAATTCTGTCCGGCAGGGTATCTATCCCCTCCAACTGATATGGCGGATCTGCAAATATGAAATCAAACTGCCTGTTGCACAACTCCAAAAAGTCAAACACATTGCAGTGTACAGTCTTTATGCTCTTTATTCCCAACTCCCTATGCATTCTGCCTATAAAGGAGGCGTTTTTGCGGTTCATCTCCACACATACAGCCTCCTCTCCTCCTCGCGATATGAACTCTGCACTTATACTGCCTGTTCCTCCAAAAAGGTCTAACATTGAGCGGTTTGCAAAGTCGTATTCGTTCTCCAATATGTTGAACAATCCCTCTTTGGCAAAATCTGTGGTGGGCCTTGCAGGATAGCCGCGCGGCGGTGTAATGTTCTTTCCCTTCAGATATCCTCCTATAATCCTCATAGGGCAGGGCAGATCTTAAACGATTTAACATAGCCGCCCAGCCTCTCAAGTTCACTGTCGGTTACGCTACCATAGAGGTTAACAACACTCTGCTGAGGATTTATTTGGCTCTTGTTCAAAAGCTCCAGCATATAGTATATTGCTGTGCCAAAATCTGCTGTGTGATAACAGTTTACGCCAATCAGCCTATCTCCCTCGGCAAGCAGTATGCAACACTCTTTGCTCTCTTGCCTGAAATCCATTATCAGTTTATTGTGCTCTTGGATTTTTGGCAACTGCTCAATATGCAGAAAAACTGTTGGCACCAACTCTTTAATCGGCTTCAAATGGCCATTTTCCTCCTCCCAGCAGTAAATGAGCTTTGCGCCATAGTGGGGCACATCCAAGCTATAGATTGGCCTGCTCTCCTGAATATCAAAGAGATCTGCCATAATCTGCCTTAGCTGCACCTCATCCCTCATCTGAATGGGAACGAGTGTGAACTTGGAGGTGTGAGAGTGTTGTGCCATTGCCAATTAGTTAAATAAAATAGAGTTCGCTTGAGTTCAGAATGACGCAAGAGGGTGCCAAAATACTTTTTGGTCACCCTCTTCTACCATAACTTAACTATATTTCTATTATTCCCAGTTACCTGCGTTGTTGTTAGGAGTCTCTATGCTTCCAACCTTAAGGCCAGGATATTTGCCAAGAGTCTCCCTCTCTGCAACGAGGTTGATAATCTGCTGGTTATCCAATCCGTTGAGCAGAATCTTGTAAGGGATAGTGGCCTCAAACAGAGGAACATCCACACCAGAAACCTTTTTGATAACGCTCTGCAAACCAATCTTCTGACCATTTGCAAACGGAATGTTAGCCAAAGAATCTATGCTGTAATTCTCTCTCTTTAGCAGAGTATCCTTTATGTCTATCTCACTTGGAATAGAGAATACCAAATTCTTGTCCCCTTTTAGATAAAGCTCATAAAGCCCCTTGTCATTAATGCCTCTGTTAGCCTTTTTAACTGCCTCTGTGTGAGCTACCATAGCAGAGTCATTCACAGAACCAATCTGCTTTACGATAACCATCTTGCCATTTTTGTAGAAATCTATCAGAGAATCGATGCTGCTGGCAAATTTGCCGTGCTTGTTCTTGTAGGCAACCTGGAGTGTTCTGATATCCTTCAGTTTCTGAACAGCCACAGCCTCTCTGGCAACTTTTAGCTTATCAAACTGTATAGGCTTTTGAATTCCCTTGTATATCAGCCAAGCCAACAATACAATCAAAATAGGAAGAATAACTACAGTAAATAATTTTTTCATATTGTTAATATCTTATAATTCAACTAAAGTGCAACCCACAAGTAGTGCCACAAGGGGTGCTTACAGCAAGCAAAGATAAAAAAAAAGTTTACACCAACCAATTTTTTATGCCGCTCTTGGCTCAAAACCGTTGCACTTCTATTTTGAATTTAATTTCTTAGTAATTTTGCGGCAATTGAAAAATGGCAAATGAAAAGATAATTTGAACGCGTAAACCTAAAGCGTATGGTAATAGATAATGCAACGGCGGCGGCCTTTTATGATATTGTCTCTAAAGGAGAGAGGTTTGTTATTATAGGCCATATCAATCCCGATGGCGACTGCATAGGCTCTACCACAGGTATGAGAAACTGGTTAGAGCTCTCTCTGGGCAAGAAAAATGTGAATATTGTGGTGCCAAACGAGTTCCCAAATTTTCTCAACTTTTTGGATATAGGCGGCCGCATTTTGGCCCATAGCGCAGAAGGGGCAAAGGCGGAGAGCTTGGTTAAGAGCGCGGATGTTATTATCTGTATGGATTTTAATACTTTAAAGCGCACAGAGGCTCTCCAACAGATAATAGCAGAGGCAAAAGGGATAAAGGTGCTTATAGATCACCATCCGCAGCCGGAGCCTTTTGCAGACTTAACCATCTCTTTTACGGAAATATCTTCCGCCTCTGAGCTTACTTGGTGGCTTGTGAGCAAAGTGTCTGAAACTCACAATCTTCCTCTGCCGATAGAGCTCTGCACCTCGCTATATACAGGTATGATGACAGATACCAACAACTTCAACAACTCCGTATTCTCCTCCACATTTATGATGGCATCGCAGCTGCAGCAGAGGGGAGTGGAGAGAGAGAAGATACAGTTTGCGGTTTTTAATAACTATTCGGAGGATAGAATGAGGCTGATGGGGTATCTGTTACTCAACAAGTTACGTGTTTTTCAAGATTTGAATGCCTCTATAATGGTGCTAAGCAGGCAGGAGCAGAAGAGGTTTAATTATCGCGATGGAGATTCAGAAGGCTTTGTAAATTTGGCTCTCTCCATAGCCGATGTTGAGGTGGCCTCTCTCTTTACAGAAACAGACGAGTACATAAAAGTATCTCTGCGCTCCAAGGGAAGACTCTCTGTGAATTCCCTCTCAAGAGCCTATTTCAATGGTGCCGGGCACGAAAGGGCCTCCGGAGGCAGGCTCTATATACCGGTAGAGCAGGTAGAGGGCTACTTTGAGGAGAGTTTAAGGAGTTTTTTAGCCTCCAACAAGTAGGGGCGGCATAAGTTTTGATGTATATTTGGCGGTTCTAATGAGAAAAAGAGGAGATATAATAGATATAGTGCAGGGCAGGCTCTTTGCCGCAGCCTTCTCTCTGCTTGCTTTGCTTGCCCTCGCATCTTGCGACAAGGAGGATAGAGAGAATATTTATTCATCTCAGGATGAAGAGGTTGAACAATATGCCAAAAGGATGGAGGAGAGATACAGAACTCTCTTTAACAACGGCGCATACAGAATTGTGGAGAAAGAGGGGAGCGGCGCACCGCTTGCAAAGGGGGATTCACTTTACTTTTACTACTCCGCCTATACATTCAGTAGTGGTGCAGGAAGCATATATGCCACTAACATAAAGGAGGTAGCAGAAAGATACTCTCTTTATACAGATGGCAAGCCTATTAGAATAGAGTATGGCAAAGAGCAGCTGCTGAGCGGTTTGCAGAACGGCTTGGAGGGGGTAACCAAAGGGGAGAATTGCATAATAGTATTCTCCTCGCGATATGGGCACGGCAATCAGAGCGTTTTCAACTTGCCAAAACTCACTTCGCTATATTTTGAAATTAAAGTAGATAACATTATTAAAAATGAATAGAAGATTTTATTGTTTTACGCTCCTTGCAGTTGCAACTCTGCTGATTTTTTCCTGCGCCAAGGAGAGGGAGGAGAGTGATAGGGAGTTACAGGAGAAGATTTTGGATGCCTACATTGCAACTAAGTGTCCTACAGCACAAAAGCTGCCATCCGGCCTTACCATAATAGATCAGGCAGCCGGAACGGGTAGCTTTCCCAAAGATGATGACGGTTGCTATATACATTATGACACTTACTCTTTAGATGGCACCTGCCAGAGTACCACAGACTCTGTAAAGGCAAGGCATCTTGGAACATTTGACTATTCAAGATATTACGGCCCTGCGCTATTTATACTCAACGAGAGTTCAACTATAGGTATGGCGGAGCTGCTCAAAAAAGTCAACAAGGGAGGCTCCATAAAGGCTATAATGCCACCTTGGCTTACTCTCAACCAAAGGAACTATAACACAGGCAAATACAAGGCTCAGCAATATAATGTGAATATGATTTACGAAATCAGGAAGATGGGCCATATCTTCAGCGATTTAGACAAGTTCCAAAGAGATTCGCTTGAGAGCTACTCCAAAAAGTATTTCTCTCCAAAGATAGACTCGCTCAAAAACGGCTACTATTTCCGCAATTTTGTTCATACATCCACTATTCCTGCTGCAGATACGGTAAAGGCAGATACACTTGTACACGTTTGGTACATAGGGCGTCTGTTGGATGGATATGTATTTGACACAAACATTTTGGATACCGCCAAAAAGTATAGGATATATAGCGCAAGCAACAGCTATAAACCGCTGGAGGTAAAGATGAAAGCCAGATACTCAGAGATGATATCCACACAAGAGGAGAGTGCTACAGATGCAGGCAAGGTTATAGAGGGATTTGCCAGAGCTCTGAAAAGTATGACTATAGGAGACAACGCTGTTACATTCTTCTCATCTGATTACGGATATAGGGCACAGAGCACAATGAAGGGGGGAGTGGGAATCCCTGAGTACTCAATGTTGAGATTTGATTTGTGGATGGGAAAGAGCAACGATTACAACTATCCTCCTAAGGGTAAGTAGAATGAAGATAGATAGAAAAAGGCAGCTTGAGAGCTTTGGCAAACTGCTTGATATTATGGATCAGCTGAGGGAGAAGTGCCCTTGGGATCGTAAGCAGACTTTGGAGAGTCTGCGTCCTCAGACCATAGAGGAGACCTACGAGCTATCCGATGCCATTCTTAAAGGAGAACTTGACAATCTCTCCAAGGAGCTTGGAGATTTACTGCTCCACGTGGTATTTTATGCCAAGATAGGAGAGGAGAAGAATTCATTTGATATTGCCGATGTTTGCGAGCGACTTTGCAATAAGCTAATTTACAGGCATCCGCACGTATTTGGAAGCGTAGAGGTTGAGAATGCGGAGCAGGTAAAGCAAAATTGGGAACAGCTCAAAACCAAGGAGAAAGATGGTAATAAAAGTGTGTTGAGCGGTGTGCCGGAGGGGCTTCCAAGTGTAATTAAAGCATTCAGAATGCAGGAGAAGGCGCGTGCTGTTGGATTTGATTGGGTTGAGAAAAAAGAGGTGTGGGAGAAGGTAGAGGAGGAGTTGGTAGAGTTCAAGCAGGCTCTTTTAGCCCAAGAAGGTAGTGCCGATGCTCGGCAAGCCCAGAAAGAGAGCCAAGGAGAACTTGGAGATTTGCTCTTTGCAATAATAAACGCCTCAAGGCTTTACGGCCTTGATCCCGATACCGCTCTGGAGAGTACCTGCGCTAAATTCCGCCGCCGCTTCGGCTATTTAGAGGAGCAAACAATCAAAAAGGGCAAAAATCTCAAGGATATGACACTTGCCCAGATGGAGGAGTATTGGGAGGAGGCAAAAGATTTAGAGAAAGAGGGGAGGCTTTAACCAAATGGAGGAGTGGCAGGAGAGAACATTGCTGCAGGTAGGAGAGCAGGGGGTTGAAAGGCTTGCCGCCTCAAAGGTTGCTGTAATAGGATTGGGCGGTGTTGGCGCCTTTGCCGCGGAGATGCTCTGCCGCGCCGGTATAACCTCCTTTATAATAGCAGATTCAGATATATTCAACCCCACCAACAAAAACCGTCAGATAGGGGCGTTGGATAGCACTATCGGGAGGAAAAAGAGCTGGGTCATAAAGGAGCGTATGCTGGATATAAATCCCAAGGTGCAGATAGAGGTTGTGGAGGAGTTCATTACAGAGGATAATATATCCGAGATATTGCCCTTGCCTTCACTCGGCGTTGATTATGTGGTAGATGCAATAGATACTCTCGCTCCAAAAATCGCTCTTATAAAGATGTGTATGGCGGCCAAGTTGCCGCTTGTAAGCTCTATGGGAGCCGGAGCAAAATATGATGCCACCAAGGTACGCCTTGCAGATGTAAGCAAATCGTTCAACTGCCCATTGGCCTATATGCTTCGCAAAAGGCTCCGCAAAGAGGGTATTTCTAAAGGATTTCAGGTGGTATTTTCTGAGGAACTGCCTGTAAAAGAGGCTATTGTTCCATTTGAGGAGCGCAACAAAAAGAGCCGTTGTGGCACAATTTCCTACCTCCCTGCCACCTTCGGTTGCGTTTGTGCCCAGGCCGCCATCACCCATCTCCTCCGGAGCAAATAGTCTTCCATTCTTCTCCTTCAGAACGCCTTGCCCCCTGTCATTCTGAGCGTTAGCGAAGAATCTATTACGCTCCTGACGGCAGTTGTAATACACAGGAAGTTCACTGCGTTCATCCCTCCCATCATCTACTTCGGGGGTGCCAAAAAGTGTTTTGGCACCCCCTTTTTTTGTTTTATTTTGGAAAATCAAAAAAGTTTTGCATATCTTTGCGGCGTAAAAGCGAGCAAAAAGTATCATATTTTTACTTTTGCAAATAATTAGTATTCAATGAAGAGCCTGATTAACATAGGTAAAGTCTGCCATAACTCGCGTAAAGTGTTGAGTTTCTGCCAATTTGGCAGGGGGGGGGGG
>CADBUS010000098.1 GCA_902797895.1 uncultured Bacteroidia bacterium
AGGGTCTTTTCTACCCCACTCATAGAAAGGGTAGTTGCCAAGGGCTCCTCCATTGCGGCTCTTCTCGGATTGTGGTTCGCAGTAGCCAAGATTCACGGTTAAAAAGTTGTATTTCACCCCATTGCGGCTTATAAACTCCTCTGTTTGAAGTTTATTGTCATATACCCAAATATGGTAGCTCCAAGCCACGAGTCCCTCTGAATCGTAGGCAGCTATAATAGCATTTCCTTGCGTAAATGACTCTTGAGTTACCTCAAATGTTATATATTTTGCCTCTTTTTTCTCTGCCTCTCCTGTAATGGCTATATTGGTTACAAGTTCTTTTGCATCTTGCCAAATTATACCTGCTTTGTTTATGGCATATTTTTTTGATACCCAAGGGTCTATAGCTTTTTCCGCATCTTCTGCGCTACCACTCTCACCACTGTATATTCCGTTCCCTTTATGATCCTTAAAATTTTTGAGAATATTCTCTCCTTTTGCACTGCTGGTGTAGGCTGCAGTATTAGTTTTTCCTTCTTTAATGGCATTGCCGTAAACTATAGGGATTTTGTATTTGCCTGGTGCAGAAACTACATAGCAGTTGGCTGTAGTTCTGCCACCGAGCTTTTCTCCTGTAATTGAATAGAGTGAGAGATCCTTATGCTTGGATTTGTCTGCTGCTTCTGAGTTTGAGCATCTATTGCCTACCACCAGCAGTAGAGCTATCGCAAAGATAAAAATTACAAAGTTGTTCTTTTTCATAGTATATGTTTTTAAGAGTTGTTGCTTCTAAAATTCGCTCTTTATATGGTAATTGTTGCGCCCTTGCGAGTTGCGACTGATAAGCTCTGCTATAAAGCCTGTAAGAAAGAGCATTACGCCCAACACTATAGCTATCAGCCCCAAATAGAAGAGCGGCTGGTCTGTAACAGCTCTCATCTTAATATCGGTAAAACCCTGTAACTCATACTGCGCCTGTATTTTGGCCTGCAGAACAAGTTTGCGTATTATAATGTAGAGTGCCATTGCAAAGCCGGCAAGAAACATTATAGTTCCCCATACTCCAAACAGGTGCATAGGCTTTTTGCCAAACTTCTGTAAAAACCAGAGGCTCATCAAATCGAGGTAGCCGTTTATAAAACGGTTAAGGCCAAACTTGCTGCTTCCGTATTTGCGTTTGTGGTGGGTTACAACTCTCTCGGAAATGTTGGTATAACCAGCCTCTTTTGCTAAAAAAGGTATATAGCGGTGCATCTCTCCATACACCTCTATATTTTTAACAACCTCATTCTTATAGGCTTTAAGGCCGCAGTTCATATCGTGGAGTTTTATTCCGGTAACCCTGCGTGCGGTAGCGTTGTAGATTTTGGAAGGAATGTTTTTGGTTATGGCGTTATCGTAACGCTTTTTTTTCCAGCCGCTTATGAGGTCATATCCCTCTTCCTTTATCCCTTTGTAGAGTTGCGGAATTTCTGCAGGATCGTCCTGCAAATCGGCATCCATTGTTATAACAACCTCTCCCTCAGCTCTTTCAAAGCCGCAATATAGTGCCGCGCTCTTGCCGTAGTTGCGCCTAAAGCAAATCCCGCGTATCTTTCCGTTGGCCCCAACAGGAGAGCTCCCATCTGCAGCTTCCTTGGCAAGAGCAGAAATTTCCTCCCAGCTTCCGTCTGTGGAGCCGTCGCTGATTAAGATAATCTCATACTTTAGTAGTTTGCTGTCAAGAGGGTTGGAGAGTACACTGCCAATGCCGCCAACAAGCTCCCTCAGAGATTCTTTCTCGTTATATACAGATATTACAACAGACAGGTCCATCTCTCTATCGGGAGTAGCTAAGACTCAATGATTATGGTAGGGGTATCCTGTTTTGTGCTGCTTGCAAGTATTGCAGATATAATAATTCCCCAAAGAGTGTACATCAATATGGCAGAAGCACTGCTTATTATCTCTATATTATTGAAAATAGATTCCATAACAGCCTCTGTAGCCTCATCGTTAAAATTGCGCATCTGGCTCTGGTAGGCATCCAAAGCCGCCTCAATGGCATCCGGATTTATCCAAACCATATTTATATAGAGAAATACAGCCA
>CADBUS010000099.1 GCA_902797895.1 uncultured Bacteroidia bacterium
AAGTGTTGAGTACTCCTCATCAAATTCAGACTCCTCATCGGCCTCTTTTTCAACTTTGTTGCTGTAAAGTTTTGCTCTGCACAAAAGTGTGAGGACATATTCACTTACCCAAGGACTACTCTCCATACCATTAAACCAACCCCAACCTCCGTCTTCTTGCTGCATACTGCTAATTTGAGTGAGAGCCTTTATCTTATTGCCTACAATCTCGGTTCTGTCAAACATCTTTAACAGCGTATCTCTTAAATAGGTGTTTGAATTTATTATCTTGTCTATAAGATGGTTGGAATAGAAAGAGCCGGCTTGGCATATCGCACAATTATCTTCTGGCTCTGCTATCTGTTGCATAGCTTGTAAAGCACACAGTATAGGGCTGTTTGTATATTCAATGGTAAGCTCCCTCTCTATAGCACTTGTTGAGTGATGGTTAAAGAGAGTGTGCAAAGAGAACTCCTTGCTTTGCTCCCCATCTATACTAAAAGCCAGGCTCTCCGTAATCTGCTCTCTGTTAGGGAGCACTTTAATGATATGTTGCTCTCCGTCAGAAAATTTATCTGAATTTGCAATAAGCCTGATTCCCAGCTCTTTATACTGTTGAGGGACACTAAAAGAAAAGGTTAATTGCTCGCTCTTTTCTGCAGCGCTCTTTATCTGTTTCTCTTGCCTTGATATTAACTTATCTGTAGATGGCTCAAACAGCTCCAATGCAACCAAAGTCTCTATATCTTCTGCGGTGAGATTTGTGAGAGTTGCTGTAATAGATGCACTGTCTTGACTTCTCAAAAAGCGTGGCATATTTGGAGCTATCATAAACTCTTTTTTTGCGGTAATCTCCTCTTCTATAGTACCATACGCCATACTCTTTGTGTGAGCAAAACCAGCCAATTTCCACTTGGTAAGGCTGTGAGGGAGTGTAAAGGATATTACAACATCGCCCTGGCTGTCTGTAACAAGCTCCGGCAAAAAGAAAGCAGTCTCCTCAAAGTTGGAGCGTATCGGTTGTGGTTTCAGATAACTATAACTTGCAGAGCTACGTAGCACCGCTGCCACTTGATTGGTATTGGCATCACGATCAAAAATACTCTTCTCTTTTTGGCTATCCTCATTATCCAATGATATGGCAAATTTGTCGGCACTCGGAATAGGCTCTATCTCAAAGGTTTCTGCTTGATCGCAAGAGTAGCCGAAGATGCCGGAGAAAGCGCTGTTCAAATTCATCTTCTCTATCGCCTTTTTATATCGCACAATATCTACATCACTTCTTACAGAAGGTGAGATTATTTCTAAGGCGGCATCGTACATATAGGCAAGCAGTTCTGCCTCTGCTCCCTCTCCATTTGGATTGAGTATCTTGAGTTTCCATTGTTCACTCTCCCCGGGTTGTAGTCGGTCTCTGAATGTTACCCACTGTAGTTTGAGTTTTGTCTCCTCACTTTTGGCGGGTTCTATTGTAATACTCTTTTCTGTGGTATTACCATCTGCCACAAGATAGAGTAGTAATTGCGCTCCCTCTTTGAAAGATTGCTGATAGGCGGCTCTCCTTTTTACTATCCTGTTAGAGAGAGGAATAGACTCTCTTTCTATTATCTTACCGCCAACAATTGGGTATAGGTAAGCTGTGGCATTCTCACTGCTTGTTCCAAAGTAGATATAGTCATTATCTTTTGAGAAAAAGAGTTCTCCTTTTGAAGTAATGGGGCTTTTATCAAATTTGGAGAAGAGGGCTATATCTATACTATTGCTGCAGATGTTATTATTGTGGTCTAAAGCTGTAATTTCCAGACGGTAGTAACCTGAACTCATAGTGTTTAATTCAGAAAAGAGCATCTCTTTATTGGAGCGTGCCGAGCCTGTAAGCACCATCTCTTTAATCTCTTTTGTCTCCGCCAGCCCTCTATTCTCTATACGATATAGCTTGTATGTCAGCTCTTTATTTACATCTTCTACAGATAGATTTTTAGCTTTGAAATTAACCTTAATCTCCTTATCCTTATCTATATAGAGATTGTCATCCCAAAGTGAAGTTCTTGCCTTTGGGTTGGCACTGATAAAATCTATGCTGAGTAAGAGTCCTCTCTTTCCTGCAAAGATTGTGGATTGACAACTCTGTCTCTCTCCTGCGTTTGTAGCAAAGATCTCTGTTACATACGCATAATAGAGATTATCTTTCTCTCCCATTCTGTATTCTCTTAATATTGAAGGCTCTACCTCCTTTTCCTCTATCTTGACAGGGATTTTTATATCTCCATTATTATCCGAATAAGTAGTACCGCTTTGAGAGTCAATCTCTTGCATATTATAGAAACGAGTTAGAACATAGCACTTTGTAGTGTAGTTTATCTTGGCACCTTTTATTGGAATACCAGTAAGAGTTTTGGCATTTGCTGTGATAACAGCAGTATCTCCAAATGAGTAGATTGCAGTTGGCGCTTTGGCAGTTACCTCAAAAGATGGTCTTTTATACTCCTCAACCCTAAACGATTTAGAGACCTCAATATCAAAATCATCGTTAGAGGTTGCCACTATTTGATAATTCTCATTGAGTGCAGAGGCAGGTGTGTTAAAAGTGGTATTGAACGAGCCAAACTCATTGGTTATAACCTCTACTGTTTTTATTACTCTCTTCTCTCTCCGAGATAATTCCACCAAAGAGAGCCTTATTGGAGAGTTTGGCACTACTGCATTTCCTGCAGGGCCGTATGAGTAGTAGAAACCTTTAACATAGAGCTTTTGGCCGGGGCGATATATAACCCTGTCTGTAAACAGATTTATGTGCCTATATGATTCATCTTCATATTCATCCTCCTCATCATCGTAGTCGTCGTCATCGTCGTAATCATCATATAATATGGAATTACTTTTTGATGCCGCGGCAGAAAAGCCAAAGGCATTCAGATATTTATCTTTACCATTTTTAGCCTTTACGGTGTAGTTGTATTTATCTAAATATTGAGTGGCTTTAGGAAAATCAAAGAAAAAAAGCCCATTTTTATTGCTTCTCCCCTCAATGGTCTCAATATCCGTCATACCTTTTAGATAATCAACTTTAACATTAGCTCCTTTAATTGGTTTGCCTGTGTACCAATCTGTTACAAGAATTTCTCCTCTGTTCTGATTTGCTATGGAAGCAATCCCTAAGCGGCTTACAAGAATTGGAATAACTCTATTCTCCATATTGTTATTGCGCATAAAATAAGATCTGCGCGGCTTTAGTAAAATTCCATCCATCTTTGCAACAATAACATACATCCCATTTTTAAGTGGAGGTATGATGCACTCTATTCTTGTATATCGCCTATCTTCTGCCTTATTATCAAATTTGAATAAGTGGGTTCCTACAAGTGTACCCTCTTTTAAGCAGCTGTCAACTAAAGTTTTGCCTGATATCTCATTAAAATATCTATCGGGGATACGATATATTTCTATCTGCAGAGAGTCCATCTGTCTGCCCCAAGCCCATATCTTAATCTCTTTTTCCGGATGCCCTTTTTCTTCAAAACTGATACTTCCGGATTTGGCTAATAGAGTGCTTTTTATCTGTTCGAGTACCTTGGTGCGAGGGTAGGTAGGATATGCCTTTACGGCCTTGTTACAATAATCTATAATCTCCTCATTATGCGGATTTTTCAAATAGTTATTGATATAGGCGAGTTTAATGTAAATTTCTGTGCAAAAGGGATTTGATTTATCGCATTGAGCAAGTAGTTCTTTTAGAGAATTTAAGTATTGCTCAAAGATTTCTTCCTCTGTTTCATTGGTATATATATTGCCAAAATGGTTTTTTAGATAGTCAAAAGTGGATAAGATTACAGCGTTCTCGTTGCTGGCGTTACGATATGTCTCTATTCTCTTTAAAAAGATCTCCTCTTGCATCTTTTTCAAATTCCTATCAACACGCATTTGGCCATACCCACATCTTTCTAAAGAGCGTATGCATTTATCGGAGATTATATGGAGTAAATCGTGATTATAATAGCTCCCGCCATCTTGCTGCTCAATTAGTGGAAATAGCTTATTATTAGGAGTTTGGCTTAAAAGAGTGTAATCCTTTAGAGACTCTTTTATATTGTAAATGAAGGTTTGGAAGAGTTTGTCATAACTCCACTCCTCTATTTTATCGCCCTCTTTACCATCGGCAATACTTGTTCTTTTACTAATTTTATAGATGTTCTCATCTATGTAATAAGAGTAGAGCTCGGCAATTATGGAGTGTATAACCATCTTTTCTGCAGGCTCTTGGCATTGTAATGCTATCTGCTCAAACTCTTTAATATATTTTGTGATAGAGAGATGAGAGCGCTCATACTCTTGGGTACACTTTTCCATCAGCTCTTTAAGCTCCTCTCCTTTAGGCTTTTGTACCTCTCTATATTCTTGTGCAACAAGGGTGCAAGGCTTTAGTATGCAAAGCACTACAGCAATAATATGGCAAATCGTTTTCATAGTCGTTTTTTTTAAATAGATGCCTTTTTGGCGTGGAGCATTACTGCCACAAGGGCCAGTATGGTTACTCCAAGCGATATAAGCGAGCCGTTTATCATTTGCAGGCCCACCATCTGTTTGGAGCTAAATAGAAAGAGGGCGCAGATAAAGGTCATAAAAAGTGCAGGGAAGAGAGAAATCAGATAGTTGTAGCGCCCCTTTATCCGGTTATTGGGACCTCTCTTCTGCTGCTCTGTGCGTGGCTTGTTATATAGGTAAACTGTTATGGCCCAGAGGGTAAATACAGAGAGAGTCTGATTTGCCCAAGAGAAGTAACGCCATAGCACCTCGTAATTTATAAGAGTGATAATAAATCCGATAACGAACATAGGTATGCAGATGTAGAGCCTCTTGACAATACTCTTTTGATCTAACTTTATTATATCTGCAATTATAAGACGTGCGCTGCGGAATGCGGTATCTCCTGTTGAGATAGGAGCAGCCACCACTCCAAGCAGAGCAAGCAAAGCTCCCACCTTTCCGAGCGTGGTGTTTGTTATGGTATTTACAACCCAAGAGGCATCGTTATTGTGCTCAGCCAGAGCCGCGTTAAGGCCTGCCACTCCGTTGGTTGCACCATTGTAATCATAGAAGAATGCCATCGCGATGGCAGCCCAAATCAAAGCAATAATGCTCTCAGAAATCATAGCTCCATAAAAGACACTGCGAGCCTCCTTTTTGTTCTTTAGGCAGCGGGCCATAAGAGGGGATTGGGTAGCGTGGAAGCCAGATATTGCTCCGCAGGCTATTGTGATGAACATTGTTGGAATTATAGGAAAGTGCTCTGCATTGAGCTTCATATTCTGCAGCGTAGTAAGCTCAGGTACAGGATATTTGCCGATAAGTAGCACAATCAAAACTCCGAGCGCCATAAAAATTAGAGCACCGCCAAAAATAGGATATATGTTGCCTATGATTTTGTCTATCGGGAGTAAAGTAGCAAGCAGATAATAGGCAAGTACAACATAGAGCCAAAAGTTTGCATTCCAGCCTGTCATTGAGGAGAGTATGCCGGCAGGGCCGAGCATAAAAACAGCTCCCACCATAATCATCATTACCACAGAGAGCAGCCTCATAACCTGCCGAGTGGTCATTCCCAAGTATTTACCAATAATCTCAGGCAGACTCTCTCCATTACTGTCGAGCGATATAACACCTGCTATAAAGTCGTGCATAGCCCCCATAAAAATACCGCCGAGGGTTATCCATAAAAATGCAACGGGGCCGTAGGTAGCTCCCAGCACTGCCCCAAAGATAGGCCCTAAGCCGGCAATGTTAAGCAGCTGAATAAGAAAGGTTTTCCAGCGCGACATAGGAATGTAGTCCACTCCATCGTATGAGGTTTTTGAGGGAACTTGTGTATCTGATTTTATGCCGCAGACCTTTTCCAGAAAGCGGCCGTATGTAAAGTATGCTGCAACAAGCAATGTAAGGCAGATTATGAAGGTAATCATATTGAGTGGGCTTTAACTGATGTTTTGCAAAGATAGTTATATTTGCAGTGAATTGCAGCAGTAATGCTGTTGAGTTAGTATAAATAAAACTTTCAACTATGAAGATTTTTAGATTTTTTCCACTTGCAGCCTTGGTAATGACAATGGCCTTGGCTCTCTCTTGCCGCTCAAATACAAACAACTCAGACGATTCAGGGAATGGCAACTATGACCAAACAGATGCTCGCACATTCGGTTTGGCAGGGGCTGTAAAAGAGGTTAGGATTTCTGTAACAAATCTTTTGCCGTCAGATACTCAAGAAAATAGCCTATCTAAAGACAATGAGTTGCAGATGAGCTTTAACGAGCGTGGGCAGGTAACATTAGACCACTACGGCAATATATATGAGTATGATAGCGATGGCAAATTTGTAAAGGGGCGCAGCGATGTGACTGTTGTGGAGCGTGACTCGAAAGGGAGAATTATAAAATATAAAAACACTCCGGAAACCTTAGCCGACGGCGCAGACTTTGGAGAATTTGTACTTAACCATATATCATTGGATTTAGGCTACGATGAGCAGGGTAGGGTTTATACAGAGGAGATTGGCTCTTGGGAGGCCGGCTATGCCTATAGAATTTTTTATGAAGGGGCAAATATCTACCCTCAGAGAGTTGTCATAGATGGTGGCGAAGGTCCTACAACAGTCAAAGGCTCAATCACTTATGAGTATATCTCTTTTGATGAAAAGGGTAACTGGACAGAGCGCAAAGTCTCTGTGGCACTATCCTTCACAGAAGAAGGCAGCAACGACGAGCCAACCGTAGAGAACACAGAGCGCCTCGAAAAACGCACCATAATTTATTATTAGTAAGCTCTCTAAAATAGATTGTGTTGCCAATTATGCAATTGTCAACTGCACAATTTAAGTTCAATTACTTAATATTTCCAATCTTACAAAGTTTACTAAAGATTGTTTGTATCTGTTGAGGTAGGAAAATCTACAAGAACATTGTGTAGAAGACGGGGAGCATTTGGAGGTCGGCTTCTGTTCTGAAATCTTTGGTGTAAATAAGATAGCGGTGCAGGATTCTGCTTGAGAATTTGCTGTAGAAGGCATCCAAGGAGGCGTGTCTTTTGTAGCCGGATGACTTTACCTCTATCGGGCAGATTTTGTTTTTTCGCGATAGCAGAAAATCTATCTCATAGTTGTGTTTGCCACTATCGGTAGGCCAGGTATGGTAATAGAGTTCGTTGCCGGCTGCTTTTAACATCTGAGCAACCACATTTTCATAAACATAGCCAAGGTCGGCCGATAATTTATCGCTGAGCAATTTTTGATAAATTATATTCTCTGTTATCTCTTTATCTTTGAAGGCCAGAGTAATAAAGAGGCCTATGTCGTTAAGGAACATTTTGTATTGAGTGGAGTCTTTGTGTAAAGATAGCCCCACGTTCGGGTCGTTGGCGTGATGTGCTAAAAGCACTACTTGAGAGTCTTCCATATCTTGTAACAACTCTTCTATTCTGTCTTGTTTGCCACTCTCAATAACTGAGGAGATTTGATACCTCGACGAGTTCTTATTAAGCTGCCCGGGTATGGCATAAAACATTCTCGTGGCCTTGCCGGTAGGATCTATTTTTCTAAAATCGTCTGCATAGAGCTCTATAATCTCTCTCTTAACAGCATCTACTGTAGTTAAATTATTCGTACTCAGATATGTGGCAACTGCTTGCGGCATACCTCCGACTAACATATAGAGCCTGAAATCTTTTAGCAATTTTCTTGTAACTCCATCTCCCAAACTCTTCTTTGATTTGAAAGTCTGCTGCAGCATAGGTATAGTAAACTCATCTCCCAATGCCCACCTAAACTCCTCATAATCCATTGGATATAGAGTTAGGCGTGTCTCTTCGCTCGGTATGCGTATGCCTTGAATATTCTTTTTGATTGAGATTAGAGAGCCTGTCTCTATGTAGTGAAAACGCCCATCTTTAACCAACTTTCTTATAGCTTGTCTTGCTTTTGGGCAATCTTGCACCTCATCAAAAATTATAACAGATTTATGAGGAGTAAGTTTTTTTTGATAATGAAATTGGAGTTGCAAAAGCAGGTCGTCGATATTAGAAATATCGTTAAATAAGTCTTTTACCTCTTGTGTTGCTTCTGTAAAATCTATTTGAAGATAAGAGTCATACTCCTGCTTGGCAAATTGTTCTGCAAGAGTTGATTTCCCTACTCGGCGCGCACCTTTAATCAATAGAGCGGTGTTACCCTTGCGCTCTTTTTTCCACTCCAACATCTTATCATACAGCTTGCGCTTAAAAACGATTTGTTCCATAACTATCTTTTTGATTTGAACTTGCACGCAAATATAACGCTTTTGCCGAAAATCTCACAATCTTTTTTGCCGAAAATGCCGAAAATCTCACAATCTTTGGAAAGTTTTAGGGTTTTTGCCGAAATCCTCACAATCTTTTTGGCCAAAAATGCCGAAAATCTCACAATCTTTAGTGCAAAAGTGGGATTGGGGCTTCGCCATTCCCTTCGGGATTGGGGCTTCGCCATTCCCTTTCCACTCGCCGTGGTGGCCCTTGCAAAATCGGGGACAGGTCGGCTAAAGCCTGAAGTCTTTATCCGCCCTATTTTTTTATATCTGCACACAGAGGTTAAGTAAAAGTTCACTTTTACTTAACTTTAGCAGATATAAAAAACGAGGAGCATAATTTTTTGCTCCTCGTCTCCGCTTTTGCGGAGAGATAGGGATTCGAACCCTAGTGACGTTTCCGCCAACCCGCCCTCCAAACGGGCGCATTAGACCACTCTGCCATCTCTCCGAGCGCAAAGGTAAGAAAAACTATTCAAAAGTGTGCAATATTCCTTTAAGTAGCGATATATCAAGGTAGTAGCTCATATTGTTGATAACTTGTGTATTTGTTTATTTGGGAGTAAAGAAAAGATTTTCTCTTTATTTATACTTTTGCAATACCAGAGGGCGTGAGTGAAAACGCACAGGAATTTTAATGTAGAAAAGAACTATAAACCAACACTACAAATACAAGGAATATGGCATCAGGTCCGATTACTATTCTAAAAAGAGACGGGAAACAAGAAGAGTTCTCTATCGAGAAGATTAAAAATGCAATAAGAAAGGCTTTTCTTGCAACAGGCACTTTTGCATCAGATGAAGATCTCACAATTATTCTCTCCCACGTTGCAATTCGCAACGGAATGGGAGTTGAGGAGATTCAGAATCAGGTTGAGGTGGCTCTTATGAAGGAGAAGTACTTTAACATTGCTAAATCTTATATGCTTTACAGGCAGAGGCATACAGAGGATCGTGATGTTAGGGACAGATTGGATTTTCTTGTAAACTATTGCAAGGCAGACAATGCCGCAACCGGCAGCAAGTATGATGCTAACGCCAATGTTGAGCATAAGAATATTGCTACTCTTATAGGTGAGATTCCAAAGGCCGGCTTTATCCGCCTTAACCGCAGACTCCTTACAGACCGTTTGAAGGATATGTATGGTAAGGACTTTGCAGACAGGTATATGCGTATGCTCAAGGAGCACTTTGTATATAAAAATGACGAGACCTCTCTTGCCAACTACTGCGCAAGTATTACAATGTATCCTTGGCTGCTCAACGGCACTCTCAATATAGGAGGCAACTCCACAAAGCCAACCAACCTCAAGAGTTTCTGCGGCGGCTTTGTAAATCTTGTCTTTATAGTCTCTTCTATGCTCAGCGGTGCTTGTGCCACTCCGGAGTTCTTGATGTATATGAACTACTTCCTCCAGAAGGAGTATGGCGATGATTACTATCAGAGGGCAGACGAGGTTGTGGATCTCTCTCTAAAACAGAGAACAATAAAGAAGGTTATTACAGACTGCTTTGAGCAGGTTGTATATTCCATAAATCAGCCTACGGGTGCAAGGAACTTTCAGGCAGTATTCTGGAATGTAGCATATTACGATAAGTATTACTTTGAGAGCCTCTTTGGAGAGTTCCGCTTCCCTGATGGTACGGCTCCTCATTGGCCGTCTCTCTCTTGGTTGCAGAAGCTCTTTATGAAGTGGTTTAACGCGGAGAGACTTAAAACTCCACTCACATTCCCTGTGGAGACAATGGCGTTGCTCTCTGAGAATGGCGATGTTAAAGATAAGGAGTGGGGAGACTTTACTGCTCAGATGTATAGCGAGGGACACTCATTCTTTACCTACCTTTCAGACAATGCAGATTCGCTCTCAAGCTGCTGCCGCTTGCGCAACGAGATTCAAGACAACGGCTTTAGCTACACACTCGGAGCCGGCGGTGTATCAACAGGTTCCAAGAGTGTACTTACTATAAATCTGAACCGCTGCATACAATATGCGGTTAAGCATAAGATGGACTATATGGAGTATCTTGCGGAGGTGATAGATCTTGTTCACAAGGTGCAGCTTGCTTACAATGAGAACCTTAAAGATTTACAAGCCAAAGGTATGCTCCCACTCTTTGATGCCGGTTATATAAACATAGGCAGACAGTATCTCACCGTTGGTATAAACGGATTGGTTGAGGCGGCCGAGTTCTTAGGTATCAAGATAGATGATAACCCGGAGTATGTTGCATACGTTCAGAATGTTTTGGGGCTTGTGGAGAAGTTCAACAAAAAGTATCGTACCAAGGATACTATGTTCAATTGCGAAATGATTCCTGCAGAGAATGTTGGAGTGAAACACGCAAAATGGGATAAGGAGGATGGCTATTTTGTTCCTCGCGATTGTTACAACAGCTATTTCTACATAGTTGAAGACAAGACTCTTAACATTGTGGATAAGTTCAAGCTCCACGGCAATAAATACATTGAGCATCTTACAGGAGGCTCTGCTCTCCATATGAATTTGGAGGAGCATCTGACTAAAGCGCAATATCGCCAACTGCTTAGGGTAGCAGCAAAGGAGGGTTGCAACTACTTCACTTTCAACATTCCTAATACAATCTGCAACGAGTGCGGCCATATAGATAAACGCTATCTGAAAGAGTGCCCTCACTGCCACAGCACCAATGTAGATTATATGACTCGTATAATCGGCTATATGAAGAGGGTGAGCAATTTCTCTGCCGCACGCCAGAAGGAGGCTTCCAAGAGATACTACGCTTTGGATAAAGGTGAAATAGCATCTGCTCTCACGATGGAGGATGTGGAGAGGATGAAACAGACTCAGGCAGCCGAGCTTAAAAAAGAGGCTGCTCAGACGGTTAAAGTGGAGATTTAACGGTGCTAAAGTGCTATAACTTTGATATTGTTTGCCAGGAGATACCGGAGGAGGTAACCCTGGCAATCAATATATCCGCTTGTCCCAACCGTTGCAAAGGATGTCATAGCCCTTGGCTCTGGAAAGATGAGGGAGTTCCTTTGGATGAGAGTTTTCTATCTCTGTTGGTGGAGAAGTATCTCTCCGGAATAACCTGTGTATGCTTTATGGGCGGCGATCAAGCTCCCGATGAGGTAAATGCTCTTGCCGCTTTTCTGAAAGGAAAATTCTCCGGCCTTAAAACCGCTTGGTACTCAGGGCTTGAAGAGATACCTTCCGCCATAACTGTTGATAATTTTGATTTCATAAAAATAGGGCCTTATATCGAGGAGCTTGGCGGGTTGAGAAGTGCCACAACAAACCAGAGGCTCTATAGGGTTGATGGTTCCTCGCTCTCTCAAATAGCTTTTGCCCCCAAAAACGGGTAGGCGCAATTGGCGCAATGCGCAATTAGCACAATTTTTGCAAGCTCTCTATTTAGCTTGATGTCAAACCAGATTTAGAAGTTGAAATGAGAAGGTGTTTTCTTTTTCTTATTGTGGCTCTGCTCTGTTGCGGAGTTGCCAACGGCCAAACCGAGAGCAAGAGCTATGCCGGCATATACTACTATAATTCAGCCTCTTTGGGAGTTATGTATCGCGATTCCGCATACTTCTACCGAGTAGTAGAGAGTGATAATATGTTCAACGATTTTTATGCAGACAACTCACTAAGAGCAACCGGTAAAATCTTCTATTTGGATACAAAAGATGATTCAAACACACTCTTCGAAGGCCCTTTTACAGCCTATTATCCAAGTGGTAAGGTATGGATTAAGCAATTCTTCAAAAATGGTATAAACTTAGGGGATTTTTACGAGTATAACGAGGATGGCTCCATCAAGGAGCATATATTCTATAAGGATGGTTCTGCTCCGGATAACTCTACTTCAGATACTTTCGGCAATAATAATTCAGATAATATGGTTGTTGTGGGGAGTGTGAGAGTTGAGGAGTTGGGTAAGAGGCAGATAGAGCGTGAGCGCCCAAACCCATCTGAGCCAAATATACTACAGGATAGTGATGGCAATATCTGGAGAACATACGCGGTAGATGGATTAAATTTCTCGCTTAGAACAACTTACAAGCGTTACTATGGCCGCTATTATCTGCTTGAGGTACATATTCTCAACAACACGCCTCATTCTGTATATCTCAATTTTAAGAAGGCTTCCATAGCCTCGCCACGTGGAAGAATCAAGCTTTTTTCTCACGAAAAATTTTTACGCCGTATGAAGAGCCGCCACGGCTGGGCTAACTTCGGCCTTCAGTTTGCAACCATAGCCACCGCTGTTGTTTTGGATGAGGTTGTCAATGGAGCATACTACAGAGGCGAGAGAGGGGAGTGGAGCCTTGGAAGAGATATTGCGCACGATATATCATCTATTTTAATACGCCAAGGGGCAGCTGTCGGGAGTATCTTAATATCAGCTCATTACTCCCAAAAAATGCAAAAGGTTATAAGTCTGAATATGGGCTACCTGCGCAACTATAGCATCAAACCCAATAATGCAATTTATGGTTTTGCATACGCCAAATTTAATTCAGAGGCCAAGACTTTGCTTGTAAACCTGCCGATAGATGAGAAGGTTTATCAGTTTCCTGTAGATGTCTCCACAATCAGAAAAGAGCGGGCAAGTGGTGTTGCCGGCAATTAAACTTATTGGTGGTTAGAGCGTTAAATCTTTTTAAGTTTTAGCAGTAGCGAGTTGCTTACCACACAAACGCTCGACAGTGCCATAGCTGCTCCGGCTATCATAGGATTGAGCAGAAATCCGTTGATAGGGTAGAGTGCTCCGGCCGCCACAGGTATAGCTATCACATTATAGATAAAGGCCCAAAAGAGGTTCATCTTTATTGTTTTAACCGTCTTATCCGAAAGCCTTATTGCCGATGCTATTTTTGCCAAATTAGAGGAGGTGATTGTTATTTTTGCAGCATCAATTGCAATATCGCTGCCGCTTCCCATTGCTATGCTCACATCTGCTCTTGCAAGAGCGGCAGAATCGTTGATGCCGTCGCCAACCATTGCCACTATATGCCCCTGTGTCTGTAATTCTCTGATATATTGTTCCTTATCGGCAGGCATAACATTGCTTATGACCTCATCTATTGCACACTCCTTTGCAATAGCCTCTGCTGTGGCCTTATTATCTCCGCTGAGCATTACCACCTTTATATCTCTTCTTTTTAGCTCGGCGATAGCCTCTTTTGCACCCTCTTTTAACTTGTCTGCAACTGCGAGCAGAGCTATAACTCGCTTATCTTCTGCAAAATATACAATGCTCTTTGCCTGGGCGGCAAGCTCCTCTGCCTTATCGCCAAACTCCTTTGTAATCTCCGCTCCCACCTCTTTCATTAGGGTTGCGCTGCCGGCATAGTAGTTTTTAAGCCCCACCTTTGCACTCACTCCCATACCGGAGTGGTTCTCTATATGTGCAATTACACTACTATTATTACAGCTGCTAAGCTCTTTAGCAATAGCCTCTGCAATAGGGTGTTGCGAGTTGCTCTCAAGTGCTGCCAAAATTTGTTTTTGCTGCAGAGTGGCCTCTTTACTCCAATACTGATATGTAACTTTTGGGTGGCCGATGGTTAGTGTGCCGGTCTTATCCAACGCAACAGTATCAATTTTATGCGCCCTTTCCATAGCCTC
>CADBUS010000100.1 GCA_902797895.1 uncultured Bacteroidia bacterium
AATGGAATTGAGGGTACTCACGCAGCACTAACCAAAGAGATGCCGCAGAGCTGCCATATCGCGTATGATGGCCTTGCTCTCTCATTCTGAGTGTTAACGAAGAATTTATTTTAGATTATCAAAAGAGAAAGGGATAAGGCAATGCACAGATGGGAAAACCTCAATTTTTCTGCTGCTGCCCAATATAACCTTTAGTGGTGCTCCTCCCCTATTTTCGGCATCTGCAAGAACCTGTAAACAAGCTCCGCAAGGGCGTGTTGGAAGAGCTGTGAGCCTATTGCCCTGCTTGGCCACTATCGCGATGGCTTCCACCGCCACACCTGAGAATTTAGACATTGCATAAAAGAGTACGCTACGCTCTGCACAAAGCCCAGAAGGGAATGCGGCACTCTCCTGATTTGCAGCAGATAAAATCTCTCCGTTACTCATTCTTACCGCAGCCCCTACCCTAAACTTTGAAAAAGGAGAGTGAGAGAGTCGGCAGGCCTTAGTGGCCTCTTCCAATAGCATTGCATCCTCTTGGCGGAGGCTACTCTTTGAGGAAAATTCCTCATATTCAATGGTTATTTTTTTCTTCATCTTGTTGCAAAAATAGCTATTTTTGTATTAGAATCTCTTTTCAATTGTATGAGTTGCAAAAAAGCAATATCGCTGATAATGATTTTACTGCTGCTTGTGGGAGCAGGCGGATGCGGTACAACCAAAAGAGCGAGCAGGCAGAAGCAGAGCGCAGAGAGCTATAAAGGTGGCAAAAAAAATCTGAATTCGGTTAGGTTGGAGTACATAGCCAAGTATAAAGAGCTGGCCATAAGGCAGATGAAAAAGTATAAAATACCTGCGAGCATAATACTTGCGCAGGCTTGTTTGGAGAGTGCAGACGGAAGAAGCACACTTGCAACCAAGGCCAATAACCATTTTGGTATAAAGTGCCACAGCAGTTGGAAAGGCAAAACCTACAGAAAAGATGACGATAGGCGCAACGAGTGTTTCAGAAAATATCCTACCATAGAGGATTCCTATAAAGACCATTCAGAATTTCTTAAAAACGGCAAGCGTTATTCAAAGCTATTCAGCTTACCTTTAAGAGATTATCGCAAATGGGCAAAGGGGCTGAAAGAGGCCGGATATGCCACCGATCCGCACTATGCAGAGGTGCTTATAAAAATTATAGAGGATTATCAGCTCTATCGGTACGATAAATAGTAAAATGGAAAATACTTAAACAAACTATAATATGGCAAAGAGTAAGAAAAGAAGTAAAAACAAGGGATTAAAGATATTGGGCCTGTTGGTAGTATTAGCAGCCTTGGCGTTGGGAGCGTTAAGCCTCCACAACTATCTGCTCAAAAACAGAAGCAATATAAAGGGGAAAACCACTCTTTTTGTAAGGCCCGAGGATAATTTCCAAACCCTTATGGACTCTTTGGCTGATAAACTGATAGATATTGGCTCATTTGTAAAAGTGGCTGAAAAAGAGAATCTTCCTGCAAAAATTCACGCCGGCAGATACCAACTCGATTCCACTACAACAAATATAAAACTTGTGCGCAGTCTTAAATATGGCTACCAAAGTCCGCTTATGCTACCTATAAACGGAAGAATACGCACTCGGCAGATTTTAGCCTCTCGCCTTAGCAAAAAACTCTGCGCAGATTCAGCCTCTTTTATGCAGGCTTTCAACAACTTGGAGCTGCTCTCTACATTGGGGGTAGATACCACCACCCTGCTAACGCTCATTATACCTGAGAGTTATGAGTTCTATTGGACAGTCTCTCCGGAGGAGTTCCTAAAGAGAATGAAAAAGGAGTACGATGCCTTTTGGACACCTGAAAGGTTGCAGAAAGCAAGAGACATCAAGCTCACTCAGACAGAGGTATCTATCTTAGCCTCAATAGTTTACGGAGAGAGCAACCACGTGCCTGAATATCCTAAAATTGCAAGCGTATATCTGAACAGGTTAAGACAGGGTTGGAAGCTCTGCGCAGATCCTACCGTAGTTTATGCAACCGGAGATTTTACACTGAGAAGAGTGCTTAAAAAGCATTTGCAGATTGACTCCCCATACAACACCTACAAGATAAACGGTCTTCCTCCGGGGCCTATAATGATTCCTACAAAAGATTGTTTAGATGGGGTTTTGAACGAGGAGAAGACAGACTATATGTACTTTTGCGCCAGCCCTAAATTCAATGGCACACACAACTTTGCACGCACAGGCGCAGAACATTCCCGCAATGCCAAAGCATACGTACAGGCTTTGGACTCGCTCAACAGAGCCAAAAAAATGGCAGAAAAAAAGAATAGTTAGGAAGAGATAGGGCCGCTGCCAATCATCTCACCATCAGGAGTGTACCAGACAGCAAACTGCCCTGGAGTAATTCCCCTTTGAGGCTCGTTGAATATAATATAAAGCCCGTTAGATGTGGAGTATAGAGTGGCCTTTTGGAGAGGCTGGCGGTAGCGTATTCTAACAAGATACTCCCTACTCTCTCCGCACTCCATCTTCAAATCCTCTCTAATCCAATGCTGCTCTTGATAGTTTATTTTCAGCCCTTTACGGAATAGCCCCGAGTGCTCTTTTCCCTCTCCCACATATATTGTGTTGGTGGTTGTATCTGTGGCTATTATAAATATGGAGCCGGCGTGGCCGCCTATATTCAGGCCGTGCCTCTGCCCTATTGTATAGTATGGAACACCTATATGCTTGCCAATTACCTTGCCATCTGCCTTGTTGTAACGTATTGGAGCAGAGAGTATTTCCAACTCGTAATTCTGAGCAGAGCAACTCTCATTCTGAGCACAGCAACTCTCATTCTGAGCACAGCAACTCTCATTCTGAACGCAGCAGCTCTCATTCTGAGCGCAGCAGCTGTCATTCTGAGCGCAGCGAAGAATCTTCTGCAACTCCCTCTCCCTTATTGCAGGATAATCCTTTTCAAAAATCTCCACCACCTCCCCCTCTACAGGCTTTATCTTCTGCTGCAAAAAGAGCGGCAAATCAACCTTGCCCACAAAACAAATCCCCTGCGAATCCTTTTTCTCTGCAGATGGTAGCTCCGCGCGCCGAGCAATCTCTCTCACCTGTGGCTTTGTGAGTGCACCTATCGGGAATAAAGCCTTAGATAGCTGTTTTTGAGAGAGTTGGCAAAGAAAATAGCTCTGGTCTTTATTGTTGTCTGCCCCTGCCAATATGCGGTAAATTTCTCCACTCTCGCTCCGTAGAATCTCCTTTTGGCAGTAGTGGCCTGTGGCTACAAAATCTCCCCCAAGCTCCAACGCCTTCTGCAAAAAGGCATCAAACTTTATCTTGCTGTTGCAGAGCACATCGGGATTAGGAGTTCTGCCGGCGGCATACTCTGCAAACATATAGTCCACAACCTGAGCGCGATACTCGTTGCTCAAATCTACAAAGTGAAAAGGTATATCCAACTTTTTTGCAACCATCTGAGCCACAAGCCTATCCTCCTCCCACTCGCAATCTCCGTGCAGAGTGCCGGTTATATCGTGCCAATTCTGCATAAACATAGCCTCCACATTACACCCTTGCTCTTTTAGCAGATAGGCAGCAACGCTGGAGTCCACTCCTCCGCTAAGTCCTACTATTATCTTTGGCTTCATTGATTATCAGACACTTATAAATGTTGTGCAGATATAAAAAAGGGCAAGCTACATATATCGCACCGCTACAACCTCATACCCTTGCTGCCTTCCGGCCCTGGGGGAGTTTTGAAGGAGCTGGTCGTATATGACTTACCCCGAGTGCAAATATACAACTATTTCCCTTTATGCGCAAATCTTAAATGTTTGCAAGCTCTCTCTATCTCAAAAACGGCCCCCTCCTCAGATAGATAGCTCTGCGGAAATATCTCCCGAGCCTCGCTTAACAACAGTTCCAAATTGGGGTAGCGGCTCGAATAGTGCCCCAGAATCAAGCGCCCTGCTCCCGCCTCTTTGGCACATTGCGCCGCAGCGGAGGCGGTTGAGTGGCCGTTCTTTTTTGCCATATCGGCCAAATCCAAACCGTATGTGGCCTCGTGATAGAGCAAATCTGCCCCCTCAACCCATTGGCTTAATCTCTTGAAGGGCATAGTATCTGAGCAATAAGCAAAACTACGCGGCTTGTATGCGTAAGTAAGCTCCTCTACTTTAAGTATTTGTGGCTGCGAATTTGAATTTAATACAGAATTCTCCCTAAAAACATCCTCTCCCCTCTTTAGTGCCACTATCTCCTCGGTTGTAAGCCCAAACTCCGCTATCTTCTCTTTGATGATGTTGCGCGGCAACTCCTTTTCCTTAAAGAGATAACCGTATGTCTCTATTCTGTGGTTGAGAGGAAAGGCATAAATATTCAAATTCTTAAAGCTCTGGATAATAGTAGGCTCACTGCAGCTTATGGTATGGAACACAAGCTCATATTTTATCTTGCCAAGTTGGCGCGAAATTGTTTCTACAATCTCTTGCAAACCGGCCGGAGAGTAGATATGCAAAGGGGTAACTCTTCCCACAAGCTCCATAGTGGAGAGTAGCCCAAACAAGCCAAGAAAGTGGTCACCGTGCAGATGAGAGATAAATATATTATCTATTCTGGCAAATGAGATATTATTCTTTGCCAGAAGCATCTGCGCTCCCTCTCCGCAATCTATCAAAAAAGAGCGCCCACCTACTCTCAGTATATGGGCGCTTGGAAATCTTCCGGAGGTCGGGCGGGCAGAAGCCGTACCCAATGTTGTGAATCTAAACTCCACTATTTAGAATCTCCCTCTCCCTTTTCCAACTCTTTCTTAAGGTCCTGCAACTGAGAAATATCTCCGAGTGTGGTCTTCTCTACATTTGCTTTAACCTTCTTTATAGCCTTCTGTGTACTCTCTGCCTCAGCCTGCTTCTCCTTTATAATCTCGCCGGCCTCTGCCCTCTTCTTATCCTCTGCTATGCGAGTATGAGAGAGCACTATCTTTTTGGCACCCTTGTTGAACTCCATAACTTTGAAATCGAGCTTCTCCTCTGCCTTGGCTGTTGTACCATCCTCTTTTACAAGACCTTTGGCTGGGGCGAAGCCCTCAATTCCGTATGCAAGAGCCACAGTAGCTCCCTTATCGTTGAAAGAAACTATTGTACCCTCGTGGATAGAGCCTTGTGTAAATACGGTCTCAAAGGTATCCCAAGGATTATCTTCGAGCTGCTTGTGGCCGAGTGAGAGCCTTCTGTTCTCCTCATCTATATCCAGAACAACAACATCAAACTTCTCACCAAGTGATGTAAACTCAGATGGATGCTTAATCTTCTTGGTCCAAGAGAGGTCGCTAACGTGTACAAGACCATCTACACCCTCCTCAAGCTCTACAAACACACCAAAGTTTGTAAAGTTGCGCACTACTGCTGTGTGCTTGCTGCCTGCAGGGTATTTATCCTTTATAGTAGCCCAAGGATCAGCTTTAAGCTGCTTGATGCCCAAAGACATCTTGTGCTCCTCTTTATCCAAGGTTAGAATCTGAGCCTCAACCTCATCACCGAGCTTAAGGAAATCCTGCGCGCCTCTCAGGTGAGAAGACCAGCTCATCTCGGATACGTGGATAAGGCCCTCAATACCAGGCTGAATCTCCACAAATGCGCCATAGTCTGTAAGCACAACAACCTTACCCTTTACCTTATCTCCAACCTTAAGATTGGCATCCAAAGCCTCCCAAGGATGTGGTGTAAGTTGCTTAAGACCAAGAGCTATTCTCTTCTTCTCCTCATCAAAGTCCAAAATCACAACATTTATCTTCTCATCCAACTTAACAATCTCCTCAGGGTTGTTTATTCTGCCCCAAGAGAGATCTGTAATGTGGATAAGACCATCAACGCCGCCCAAATCAACAAACACACCATACGAGGTAATGTTCTTAACAGTTCCCTCAAGAACCTGGCCTTTCTCCAATTTGCTGATAATCTCGCTCTTCTGAGCCTCAAGCTCTGCCTCAATAAGAGCCTTGTGAGAGAGAACAACATTTCTGAACTCCTGGTTGATTTTAACAACCTTGAACTCCATTGTTTTGTCAACATACATATCGTAATCCCTGATAGGCTTTACATCTATCTGAGAACCAGGCAAGAATGCCTCTATTCCAAATACATCTACAATCATACCGCCCTTTGTGCGAGCCTTGATGTAACCCTTAACAATCTCGTTGTTATCGTATGCCAGATTAACTCTGTCCCAAGATTTAAGGGCGCAAGCCTTTTTGTGTGAGAGAATCAGCTGACCTTTCTTGTCCTCAGGGTTCTCTACCAATACCTCTACCTTGTCTCCAACTGCAATATCAGGATTGTATCTGAACTCATTTCTTGAGATTACTCCCTCGCTCTTATAACCCACATTTACAATCACCTCTTTTTGTGTGAGAGCGGTAATTGTACCCTCAATCACCTCATTCTCAGCTATCTTAGAGAGCGACTCACTATACTGCTTCTCAAGCTCGCTATTAACCTGGGCAGGGAGAGCAGAGCTCTCAAAAGCATCCCAGTCAAACTTGTCTGATGCAATAGATGCGTTGCTTTTTCTCTTTTTTGCAGGTGCAGCAATCTCTTCTTTCTCTTTGAAAGACTCTATAGAGTCCTCCTCTTTACGAACAGGAACCTCGTTTAGCTCCTCATTCTCAATGTTTTTTGTTTCTTCATTCATAATTGAACCAAATTAGTAGTTAGACATTATTTGTAAATCAGCCTTTCGGCTGAGATTCAGGCCGCGAATATATACATTTTCGCCCTAACTTCCAACCTCAAGCCGCAAAAAAAGAGAGCACCGAGCCATTGGCCCGATGCCCTCAAAGTAGAAAAGAATTTTTGCTCCGCCTTAATAGGCCCCTCCCTTGATTAGCCGACAAGCGGATAGTGCGGCAGAGGCTATTAAAGGCTTCGCTATTTTGTTATTCCTCGCGCTGCGGAAGGATAGACATTGCTGTGGCCGCGTGAGTACTCTCAAATGGATAATATCTTTGCATAAAACGATTCTCTCCGATTCTAAAATGCAGAGCAGATCCTGAAGAGGAGGCTCTTGCTGCAAGTTGGTAATAACCTACAAAGAGACCTCTTTCTGCGTAATCACCTGTACGACCTTGTAAACAACCCATACCCGGCAGATAGATCTGCTGACCTGTTGGAGTAGCACCCTCTGCACACCACTCAGAATATACAGTATATCCTCTTTCAAAAGGGGCAGTAGAGTTATTTGCTCCATAATAAATATTGTAAGAACTTAGCTCTGTGGCATAACCTTTCATAAAAGCAGTAGCGGCATTTCTGCGTGGAACAGTATAACCCACAGGAGATGGGTCATAGATTGTCTTCTTTACAGGGATGTCTTTTTGAGCGTTCGCTTGATAAGTATTTGTTTCATCTGCATTCCAAAGATTCGCTAACAGGGTTGTAGTCCAAGAAGCTCCTACAGATGTATGCATAAAGAAATAGGGCCATTGAATGGCTTGGCCTATAGACTCCTGATTACCATAATCATTAATGCCTCTATAAAAGCCGAAGTATACTCCAGTATTACTAGTGGAGCTCGGATTGTTTTCAGCAGGCCACATAGGAGTTACTCTACCCCACTGATAATAAGGGATTCTATAAGTTGTCTGTTCCGATAAATTATATGCAGGACGTGTCAGTTTTACTACAGCTACCTCACCGCTCTCATTCTGAATCAAACGCATATAGGCAGGAGTGGCAGCCGGATATTTGTAAACAGTCTTTGTCGCATCATCTACCCAACCCATAGGGCGAGCCATAAATGAGATTTCAAGTCTGCCTTCACTCTCTTGATACGCATTTACAAGAGCCTTGGCTGCCACATCACCCTCACCCAACTTATAATCTGTCAGCCAAATCAGCCAGCTCCACATACAAGCACCATCAGCATCCATTATTGTGATATGAGCTACACCTTGTCTTACGGCACTATTCACGTGGAAATTAACCCAATAAACATCGCCGTTGGCATCGGTGGTTTTGCTAATGCCGTTGGTGGCATTAGGGAAATCCAGATAGTAGCCGGTAATATCTGCCATAGGATTGGTAGTGTGTTGAAAGCCAGCATCAGGATTTTGCACCTCTATCATTCTAGTATCCTTTGTACCAGTCTCCCAAGCTAAAACTGCAGCTGTAGGAACTTCCGCTGCTACAGTACCTCTCAGATATGGATCTGTAATAGCTCTATTTTTGTAATCAACAAAGCCTGTTTGAGAGTAGGCATCCAGATTGAGTGCACCATTCTTTACGCCATTACCCATAACTATAGGGAAGCGGTAGTAACCAGCACCATTGATAATGTAGGTGTTGGCGGTGTTCATTACCACATCTGAATATGGGTCGGCAGGGTTGGAGAGGTTGTAGGCCTTACCG
>CADBUS010000101.1 GCA_902797895.1 uncultured Bacteroidia bacterium
CCCTCCAATGTAGGGTGTGGATTTATGGTATCGCTCTCCACCTTGCCGTCTCTGAGCCTTACAATTCTGCGTGCAAAATTGGAAATATCCTCCTCGTGAGTAACCAAAATTATAGTATTGCCTTGGCTGTAAATCTTTTCAAATATTTTCATTATCTCGATAGAGGTCTTTGTATCCAAGTTGCCGGTTGGCTCGTCTGCAAGTATTATTGTTGGATTATTAACAATGGCTCTGGCTATTGCTACTCTTTGGCGCTGGCCGCCTGAGAGTTCAGAGGGCTTGTGGTTCATTCTATCTGCAAGCCCCACAATCTCAAGCGATTGTGCCGCTCTATCTTCTCTCTGCCCTCTGTTCTTGCCGGCATAAATCATAGGGAGTGCCACATTCTCCAACGCGCTGTAACGCGGTAGCAGGTTAAACGACTGAAAAACAAAGCCTATCTGGCTGTTACGCACATCGGCAAGCTCTCCATCCTCCATCTGGCTCACATCTGTTCCGCCCAAAATATATGTTCCGCTTGTAGGGGTATCGAGGCAGCCCAAAATATTCATCATAGTACTTTTGCCGCTGCCGGAAGGGCCCATAATTGCAATATAATCGTTCTTATAGATGGTGAGCGAAACTCCATCCAATGCGTTTACCTGTTGAGAACCAAGGATATATATCTTGCGCATATCCTCAATCTTAATCACCTCTTCTCTCTCTTTCATACGCTGAATATTTATTTATAAAACACACTATTTATGCTGATTTTCTGCAATTTGGCGGAATAACTCCTTGCAGGCATCCTTCAGTGCTTCAAGTGCAGCAGGAGTCTCCCAATTATCGGGATTATAATCTCCCACCTTGTTGGATACGCTCCTTAGCTCAAAGCAGTTAAGGTACTCGTTAAGGCAGACATAATAGAAGGCGGCTCCCTCCATACTCTCTATTTGCGGAGAGTATTTCTTTATGAGCGAGGCGGCAGTCTCTTCTGTACCTGTAACTGTCTGAACGGTAACTCCAACCGCGCTCTTGAAGGTGGCGGCTATATCTGCAAAGAATGGAGGTAGCTTTGGCATATTGAGCGCTCCGTCTGTAAATGGAAATAGATTGGCATCCAAAGTCTTTGAATCAAAAAGAGTTCTGAAGCCGCTCTGTGTCATAAATCCCAAATCGCCAAAGTGCTCCTTTACCACAATGGCCGCCGAGCCAATAGGGAACATATCTAAATCGTAACTCCCTGCTATGCCTATATTTATAGCCAATGTATATTTGCTCCCTGCAGCATCTGCCTCCACAATCTTTTTTGTAAGGCGGTAGCAGGTTGAGGTTGTTCCTATGCCGGTGAGCATAAAATCTACCTGCACCTTTGGGGCAATATTGCTCTCATAAATCCTAAGAGCTTGGATAGCACAATCCAACTCCTCCTGTTCTGCTGCGCAAATGAGTATTCTCATATATTGTATGTAAGTTTAAGTCCTTAATTATAAGATAATTAGTGTAACTTGGAGCCTATTAGCCTCATAAATTCCTCTCTGGTTTTAGGGTTCTTCATAAAAGCTCCTGTAAAGGCAGATGTGGTTGTTACGGAGTTCTGTTTTTGCACACCCCTTATCTGCATACACATATGGGCCGCCTCAATAACCACTGCCACCCCTAATGGGTTAAGGGTTTCTTGTATGCAATCTCTAATCTGTACGGTGAGTCTCTCCTGCACCTGTAGCCTCCGCGCAAAGGCATCCACCACTCGCGGAATCTTGCTAAGCCCTGTTATAAAGCCATTTGGTATATAGGCCACGTGAGCTTTGCCATAAAAAGGAAGCATATGGTGCTCGCACAGAGAGTATAGCTCAATATCTTTTACGAGCACAATCTGCTTGTACTCCTCTTTGAACTTAGCTGAATTAAGAATTGCAACGGGATCCATTTGATAGCCGTGTGTAAGAAATTGCATACTCTTTGCAACTCTCTCCGGAGTCTTCAAAAGCCCCTCTCTATCAGGATTTTCGCCGAGCAACCTAAGAATCTCTTTATAGTGTTCGCCCAACTCCTCGTTCAGGCCCGTTGGTGTATATTTTTCCTCTTTTGAATATGACATACCTTTGCATTGTATGGTTGTATTGCAAATATATACTCTGTTTTGAACTATTCCAAATTTTAATAAAAAAGCTATATTTGCCCTTGGTAATCAAAAAGAGAATGACACAAAACGAGAACACGCAGAGAATCCTTGTTGTAGATGATGAGGAGGATATTTGCGAAATTATTGAGTTTAATCTTCGCAAGGCGGGTTATGATGTAACCTCTGTATTGAGCGTAGAGGAGGCCGTTTCACTCAAGCCTTCCGAGAATTTTGACTTGATATTGCTTGATATTATGCTTGGCGGAGTGAGCGGACTCAGCTTTGCAAAGGTTATGAGGGAGGATTATAAAAGCAATATTCCAATCATATTTGTTACAGCACTGGATACAGAGGAGGATATACTTAAAGGATTTAAGACCGGTGGAGATGATTATATCTCTAAACCTTTCTCTGTTAGTGAATTGGTCGCAAGAGTAGGGGCTGTTCTCAACAGATACAAGGTTGCTTCCAATATCTCTAATATAGAAGAGCAGCTCAAATTAAAGTGGCAGAAAGTAGATAAGGAGTTCTCATCTGCAGGGGAGCATAGTGCGGAGGGTGGCCGCTATGATGGAAAATATGGGGGAGAGCTTATCCCAAAAAGCAAAAAGAAAGAAAAAGAGCGGATTCAGATAGATGGTCTTAAACTCTACATCAAAGAGCATAGAGTTTTTGTTGATGACGAGGAGGTTACGCTTACTCCAAAAGAGATAGATATTCTTATTCTGCTTTGCAAAAATCCCAACAGATATTATAGCCGCAAGGAGATTCTGAAACACGTATGGAAAAAGGAGAATTTTGTAATACACAGAACAGTAGATGTACATATTGCAAGAATTCGCAAAAAACTTGGCAGAATGAGCGAGCTTATAAAGAACCGCTCCGGCTATGGCTATATGGTAAATCAGGATGATATTCCGCCAAAATCTTCTTAGCGCACTCCACTCTTAAATGAGAAAGATTCAGCTCGGATATAGATACAAGCTGTTGGCTTATATGTTGGTACTTTTGGGGCTGATTTCTCTCTTTTTTGCCCTCTATTATCTGAAGCAGAGCCGCGGATTCAGCATCAATACCATTGAGGCTGAATTGAGCAAGGAGGTCTCCATTATTTATGATCAGCTCTCCTCCGGAGTTGGTTTTGAGAATGTTACCCTTCCGGAAAACTTGAACTTTACCTATCTTGATTCCAATGCCCGCGTTATTTACGATAGCCGCCAAAAAATGCGTTCATATATTGAGAATCAGAGCCGTGCGCCGGAGCTTGTAAGAGCTGCCCAAGAGGGGCAGGGGGCTGTGTTGAGAGTCTCTGAGGAGGAGACCGATGGTGAGGAGTATCTGTTTTATGCCAAAAAATATAAGGGTGCATATCTGCGCACATATACCAAGTATGAAACCCTTAAACCCTCAAAAATAAGCGGAAACAAAGCCTTTGCATATATGGTTGTGCTTATTTTTATAGGCCTTGTGGGAGGTTTTTTGTTTATCTCCCAAAGGCTGTACAAGCCAATCAGAAGCTACAACAATCTTGTAACATCTCTTAAAAATAACGATCCGCAAATGGCTCAGATAAAGTTTGATAACGATGAGTTTGGAGAGTTCGGCAGAGAGATAGTGAATACATTTCAGCAGCTTGAAAAGATTAAAAAGTACAAGCAGCAGCTAAGCCATAACATAGCTCACGAGCTAAAGACTCCGGTTACAGGTATTATGGCCTATCTTGAGACCATCCTCTCATCTGATGAGCTTTCTGCGGAGCAGATGAAACACTTTGTGAAAAAGGCATATACTCAAACCGAGCGTTTGGCTGGTCTTATAAATGAGGTATCTATACTCAATAAGCTGGATGAGTACAGAGAGCTTGCTCAGAATAATCCTCTCTTTTCAATTGAGGAGGTAAATCTTAGGAAAACTATTTCGGCAGTCTTTGATGAGGTGGGATATAAGTTTGAACGCAAGGGAGTTAAGCTCCATCTGCTAATGGATAATAATCTAATTATAAAAGGGAGTTACAATCTGCTCTATTCTCTCTTTAAGAATCTTATAGACAACTCGCTTGAACACGGTTTTAAGGAGAGCGAACAGATGGCCGCGCGGAGCGATTTGGGAATCTGGATATCTGCAGAACTCTCTCCTTTGCAGAAAGATGGGCCGCAGGCGGTTAATGTGGTATTTCAGGATAACGGCATTGGCGTACAAGAGGAGGCGCTTGATAGAATCTTTGAGAGATTTTATAGAGTGGATGAGGGCAGAACACGTAAAATTGGCGGTAGCGGCCTTGGCCTGGCCATTGTTAAAAACGCTGTAGCTTTCCACAATGGCAAAATTACCGCTCACAGCAGGGAGGGAGGCGGTATTGTTTTTAGATTCAGCCTATTGTCTAAAAGTTAATATCTATTCTTCCAACCTCTTCGCCCTTCTCTCCGGCCTGTACAACCACCACCTTTTTTCCGCTCTTGCTCTCCACAATAGCAGGCTCCTTTATGAAAGTATGGGAGTGGCCGCCAATTATCAAATCAACCCCTTCGGTGTTTGCTGCAATCAGCAAATCATCCGGCCTTTGCTCTTTTCCGCCTGAGAATCCGCAATGGGTAAGCAGTATGATAAGATGGCATTTCTCCCTGTTCCTTAGCTTTTTAGCAAGATTGTTTACAATTTTGTACTCGTGCTTGTATTTCATATTGCCCAAGCTCTTTGGGGTTACAAGCCCATTCAGTTGAATACAAAGCCCAATAATTCCAATCCTCTTGCCCCCCCTCTCAATTATGGTATATTCCGGAATCAGACCATCCAAAGGGGTGTTCTTCATTTTATAGTTGGCGTTAAGAAGAGGAAAGTTGGCATTCTTTACTCTGCGAGCAAGTTCATCTAAGCCGTTGTCAAACTCGTGATTGCCAAAGCAGACGGCATCGTAGCCGAGGGCATTCATAAGTTCAATCTCTGCATCTCCCTTAAAAAGAGTAAAATATGGCGAGCCTTGTGAAAAGTCTCCGGCATCGAGCAGTATCACATTCTCATTCTCCGCCCTCACCTGATTTATATACTTTTCTCTGCGCTCAACCCCTCCGAGCCCTTTCCACTTTCCTGCGGCTATAGGCTCAATCTGGCTATGGGTATCGTTAGTGTGGAGTATTACAAGATGCTGTGCGTATGTTGCATTGTAGCTGAGGGTTACAACCACAGCCGCAATGGCGTATGCTATATTTTTTATTCTGTTTGTAATATTCTTTTTCATAGACTATTTAACAATTACAGTTCTACCATCTTTGCTGCCCTTAATTTGTTTACCGTCAGCCGTAAGCCCCTCTATATAGCTTATCATCAGCTCCATAACCTTAATATCTGTTTTGGTTACACCTTTGTTTTGCTTGAGCGTATAGAGGCCGTCTCCGCCATCCAACAAAAAATCTATTGTTGCCAGACGATAAGTGCCATTGCGTTCAATCGGCTTTCCGCCAATCAGGCACTCCTTAACAGCTTTGTTCTCAATAATCAGCTTTACATTTCCCATTGCCTGGGCGCGAGTGAGTGCAAAATGATTCATCAGCTTCTCTACATTCTCTCCGCTCATCTCTATAAAAACCAAGTAGTTATTGAATGGAAACATAGAGAGTATATGGTTTTTTGTAACCTTGCCTTTTGGCATATCTGTTCTTATTCCGCCAAAGTTAATCATAGAAAAATCTATTGCACCATCTTTATCATTACCGTGGAGATTGTTCCAGTATCCTCTTGCAAACTCCAGCAGAGCATCTGCCGCCCAATTGGAGAGCGGAGAATCGGGGTATGATTTGGAGAGCCCTATAGGGCAATGGCCTATAGGCAAATCGAGCTTGTCCACCTCCGGCTTATATTTGGCTATTATTTTGGTACTCTTTAGATTATCTCCCTCTTTAGGATCAAACTTGGAGTTCATTGTGGTGGTTGTCCAGCTGATAGTTTGAAAGGCGTTGGAGTTGAGTTGCGCTCCGGTGTACTCCTTTTTTGCCACCCTCTGGGCATTTGCGCTCTGTGCGGTTAACGCAACAATGGCAAAGACCAAGGCCATTGCCATTGCTGCTCTTACGGGGGTTGTTCTTCTCATTAGTCTTTGAATTTAAGCCATTTGAACAAATCTTTCCAACTTGCTTTTTTGCCGTACGAGAGAATTCCCACTCTGTAAATCTTGCTGCTTACCCAACCTATAAAGAGGAATGTTCCAATAAGCAGAGCAACAGAGAGAATATATTGCCAAGCCGGCACTCCGTATGCAACTCTTGCAACCATAACCATCGGTGAGGTAAATGGTATTATTGAGCCCCATACCGCCAGGCTGCTTTGCGGATTTTGGAATGCACTCAGCATTATAAACAATCCGGCAATAAGAGGAATTGTTATAGGCATTACAAGCTGTTGTGTGTCTGCCTGATTATCTACAGCTGCTCCTACTGCGGCATACATACTTGCATATAGCAGATATCCGAGTATAAAGAAGAGTATAAATGTGCCTATAATAGCAGTTATATTGAGCTGTCCGAGAGCACTTACAATAGATGAGAGCATCTCTTCATCTGAGCTATCCTGCTCACTCTGCTCCTGTTGCATCATACCGCTCAAAGTTGGCACATCCTGCTCTATACCTGGAATTGTTGAAATCTCTGTATGTGCCTCCACTGCCTGTTGCATTATGCGATCATTTCCCTTGCCGCCAGCTACCATACTTACTCCAAAAACAATCAAAGAAGTAAGTGCAATCCACGCAACAAATTGAGTAAGAGCAACCAATGCTATTCCTATAATTTTACCCATCATTATCTCGATAGGCTTTACAGATGAAACTATAACCTCTATTATTCTGTTGTTCTTCTCCTCTATAACTCCCTGCATCACCATACCGCCAAACATCAGTATAAAGAAATAGATTATAAAACTTGAGATGTAACCAACTCCCATATACACTCCCACAAGGCTTTCCTTTTGTTCTCCGCTATCTGTTGTCTGATAGGTCTTTGCACGAGAAGAGTTGTTGATGTTTGCTATAACCTTATCCAAATCTACAATGTTGTATGAGCGGAGCTTATTCTCTGTAAGAATATTGTTTATATTATGCTCAATACTCTCCTTGAGCGGCAGACTCACCTGCTCATCTGAATAGATGGCTATTTTGGCGTTGTTCGAGCTGTCGAGTTGAGAAATCTGCACAAGCGCGTAGTATTCGCTTGCGGCAATATCCTTTTTCAACTCCTCCGCCTTGTCTGTATCAATGATGTGATAATTAACTATTTGGCTATTGTTCAAATTTGGTGCTACTATGCCGCTGTAATCTGCCACAGCAACATCTCTTACCTGTTTATCTGTTGAGAAATTGGCTATAAGAATTGGTACAACCATCATTGCTGCCATCAGGATAGGTACCAAAAATGTGGCTACAAGAAAAGACTTTTTTCTTACTCTTGTAGAGTACTCTCTGCCTATAATAATTCCAATTTTACTCATTATCTTTTCCTCCTACAAGTTTAATGAATATCTCGTTCATCTTTGGCATAAGCTGCTGAAATGAAATAACTTGACATTGCTGCATAATAACACTCAAAAGATTGTTGTTGTTTACATTGCCGGAAAGTTCAAGCACGCTTCTTGTTGCCTCTTTCTGCTGCTCGGTTGCAACCACGCTAAAGAGGTCGCACGATTGCAACTGCTCACAACCGGTGTAAACCACCTCCACGCGGTTGCCGCCATATTGCTTTCTAATCTGCTCCACATTTCCGGAAATCACCAACTTGGCTTTGTTGATAAGGGCTATCTCATCGCACATCTGCTCAACAGATTCCATATTGTGAGTGGAGAGGATTATGCTACATCCTTCGTTTTTCAAGCGCACAATCTCATCCTTTATAAGATTTACATTTATAGGATCAAAGCCGGAGAACGGCTCATCCAAAATTAGCAACTTGGGGCGGTGGAGCACCGTTGTAATAAACTGTACCTTTTGTGCCATTCCCTTGGAGAGCTCCTCCACCTTTTTGTTCCACCAAGGCTCTATTCCAAACTTACGGAACCATACCATAAGCTCCTTTGTGGCCTGCTGGCGGCTAAGCCCCTTTAGACGTGCAAGGTATATGGCCTGCTCTCCAACCTTCATCTTTTTGTAGAGTCCTCTCTCTTCCGGCAGATAGCCGATGCTCTCCATATCGCTGAGCCTTAGCTCCTTGCCATTGAACAATACTCTTCCCTCGGTTGGGAGTGTTATTCTGTTTATAATCCTGATTAGGGTTGTTTTACCTGCTCCGTTGGGGCCGAGAAAGCCAAAGACCTTCCCCTGCGGAATAGAGAGACTTACATTGTCAAGCGCCTTAAAGGCTCCGTATTGCTTAACAACATTTTCGCATCTTATCAATTCCATATTCTATAACATAAATCCAATTTGTAAATAATCTGTTTTTTTGCTTTTGCCCATTAGACGCAAAGCATTCAAAAAAACTACACAAAGATACTGCTTTTTGCAATCCTGCTCCTTTAGCCCTGCCTGAGCGTAGCCGAATGGTAAAAGGAGAGCCTGGAGAGGTGAGGCATATTGGTAGCTTTTTTGTAACTTTGGGGCACTCTTTGTATCTGTGCAAATGAGTGTAAATTTAAAGAACTATGATAAAGATAAACTGTTTTGTGCCGGCTGCCTCCAAGAAGCAGGCAGATAAGACACTTGAGGGGCTTAAAGAGAGCTCTCTTGTGCACAAAGTTATTGTGTTGGATGTGGCAAAAGAGCCCATCGCCAAAACAACCACAATTAGGAAAATTGCTGCAAAAAGCGACTGCGATTATACTCTCATTTACACCAAACAGACCACTTTAAGCATTGGTTATCTGGCTCTTGAAAGGATGGTAGATGTAGCCAAAGCTACCGGTGCGGTTATGGTTTATGCAGATCATTACGCCTTTATGAACGGGGAGAGAACAAATAAGCCTGTTATCGATTACCAAAAAGGTAGCTTGAGAAATGACTTTGACTTTGGCTCTGTGCTGCTCTACAAAACATCTGCTTTGAAGGCTGCAGTAAAAAAGATGAAGACAGTGTACAAATACGCTGCTCTTTACGATTTGCGCCTAAAGGTTTCTCAACTCGGCGAGCTGGTGCATATAAATGAATACTTATATTCTGAGATAGAGGAAGATACGCGCAAGACCGGAGAGAAACTTTTTGATTATGTAGATCCGCGTAATCGCGATGTGCAAATTGAGATGGAGGCCGCCTGTACTTGCCACCTTAAAGATATTGGCGGCTATTTGGAGCCGAAGTTCCCTAAAATCTCTTTTGGCCGCCATAAGTTTGAGTATGAGGCATCTGTGATAATTCCTGTGCTCAACAGAGTTAAGACAATAAAGGATGCTATAATGAGCGCTCTTACTCAGCAGTGCAGCTTTAAGTTCAATGTTATTGTGGTGGAGAACGGCCCTCGCTGCCACTCTTGGGATGGTACAACAGAGGTAATAAAATCTATTAAGGATAAGCGGCTTGTGCATATTATTCCTACCCGTAAGGATATTGGAGTTGGCGGTGCCTGGAATATGGCTCTCAACCACCCTAAGTGCGGAAAGTTTGCTGTTCAGCTCGATAGCGATGATATTTACAGCGGAGAGGATACTCTGCAAAAGATAGTAGATGCCTTCTATGCCCAGAACTGCGCTATGGTTATAGGTTCCTATATGCTGACAGATATAAATCTGAAGATGCTCCCTCCAGGCAAGGTTGATCACAGAGAGTGGACACCGGAGAATGGCCGCAACAATGCGTTGCGTATTAACGGTTTGGGAGCGCCACGTGCTTTCTATACTCCGGTGGTAAGGGAGATAGGTTTCCCTAATGTGAACTACGGAGAGGATTATGCGGTAGGGTTGGCAATAAGCCGCAAATACCAGATTGGCAGGATATACGATGTGCTCTACTACTGCCGCCGTCACGATGAAAATTCAGATGCAGCTTTGAGCGTGGAGAAGGAGAATCTGAACAATACCTACAAAGACAGGATTCGCACCTGGGAGCTTCAGGCGCGTATCTCCTTGAATGGTAAACATCGTATAGAGAAGCGTATTGCAAAAGTTGGTAAAGGGAAAAAATAAATAGTAAAGGGCGTTGTGGCCTCTTTAGACAACATATTCCTCAATCCGGCCGCCGTTGAGCATCTGTTTGAAGAGCAGCTTAAAATATGGCCTTTGGCCTCAACCAATTTTGGGGCCTTGGAAAGTGTGCAGACTAAATCTCTGAGCCCGAGGATTGTAGTGCAGTTCAATCCGCAGCGGTTGGTCTCATCTACTGCAAATACAGATGCCCAAACCATAAATGGCCGCCAATGTTTCTTTTGCAGGCAGGGTAGGCCAAAGGAGCAGAAATGGATTAACTTTAAGGGTATTACAACAGATTACCTTGTGCAGGTAAATCCATATCCGATATTCAAGAGGCATCTGGTAATTCTTAGCAAATCTCATTCTCGGCAGGAGTTAGACTCCTCCAGAATGGCTGATATGCTGCACTTTGCCAAAATTCTGAAAGATTATGTGGTCTTTTATAATGGTCCCGATAGCGGTGCTTCTGTACCGGACCATTTTCATTTTCAGGCCGGCAACAAAGGTGTGATGCCTATTGAGGGCAATTATGAATATTTTGGCAAAAAGTCTCTCTTTAAGCGTGGAAAAGAGGGCAGCGAGAATTATCTCAGAATTTACAAACTCACAGACTATCCGCCGGGAGCATTTGTTATAGATGCCGCCTCCTCCAAACTTACCATTGCCGCCATTGGCAGAATATACTCCCTGCTCTCCTCTCTTACAGGCAGGGGCAATGGCCGTTTTGAGCCGGACGATATAGTCTCCTCAGAGAGTAAAATGTTTGAAGAGGGTGGGCTTTGGGAGCCGAGAATGAATATACTCTGCTGGTGGATGGATGGTTTTTGGCGTACCGCATTTTTTGCAAGAGGAGAGCTTAGGCCAAGATGCTACTATCGTGAGGGAGAGGATAATATGCTAATATCGCCGGCTTGTGTTGAGATGGGAGGCCTCTTTATAGCTCCATTAGAGAGAGATTTTATGAAGATAACCGAGCCGGATGCAGAGCAGATTCTCAAAGATGTATCCATATCTGAAAAATTAGAAGAAACACTTATTCGTAAGATGAGAAAACAACCAACTGTGAGTGTGGGTATTATGCACTCCAAAGAGATAACCTTCTTTTTCGACACCCCTTACCGCCTATTGGAGAAGGAGAAAATCAAGAACCCGAAAGGAAAAATTTATGAGGGTGAACAAAAGATAGCTCTTGTAGGGAATAAGTTTACTTTTGACGGAGCTTCCTATACAGAGCTAATGTTTGAACCTGTTGATAAACAAGGAATTTCTCGCTTTACATTAAAAGATGTTGTTATTGGGGTAAACTTCCATTGGGAGCGCAAAGAGAATCAGAGCTTTTGTGGCTCGCTCAAATTTATAATAGAGGATGAGGCGGTTTGCGCAATAAACATTGTGGGGGTAGAGGATTATCTTGCAAGTGTAATATCTTCTGAAATGAGTGCCGAGGCATCTGAGGAACTGCTTAAAGCTCACGCGGTTATATCGCGCAGCTGGCTTCTTGCCCAAATAGAGCGCTCCGCAAAGCAGAAGGCTCCTTCCATTATAGAGGGGGTAAACAGTGAGTATGGCTGCAAGGAGCTTATAAGGTGGTACGACAGAGAAGACCATAAAAACTTTGATGTTTGTGCAGATGACCATTGCCAACGCTATCAAGGAGTTACAAGGGCATCCACCGATACCGTACGCAAGGCGGTAGATGCCACTTGGGGAGAGGTGTTGTGGTATGAGGGGGAGATTTGCGATGCCCGTTTTTACAAATGTTGTGGCGGAGCGTTGGAGCAGTTTGAAAATTGTTGGGAAGATAAACACTACGATTACTTGGTGGCTGTAAGAGATTTGAAAGAGGAGGCAGCTCTGCCTGATTTGACTATAGAGCAAAATGCGAGAGAGTGGATTCTCTCCTCTCCTGTAGCCTTTTGCAATACTCAGGATAACAGAATTTTAAGCCAAGTACTCAACAACTACGACCAAGAGACCAAGGAGTTTTACCGCTGGAGTGTAACCTACTCTCAAAGAGAGCTCGCGCAGCTTATAAGAGAAAAGAGCGGCGAGGATTTTGGGGAGATTATAAACCTTGTACCTTTGGAGAGGGGAACCAGCGGCAGAATAGTAAAGCTGTTGATTGTTGGAACAAAAAAGAGAATGGTAATTGGCAAGGAGTTGGAAATTAGGCGTTTGCTCTCAAAATCCCATCTTTATAGTTCGGCCTTTATTGTAAGGAGATTAGATGGTGAGGGCAATCTTATGGAGGAGCGGGCTATAGTGGGGGATTCTCCTTGCAGCTTCTCCCTTGTGGGGGCTGGCTGGGGGCACGGAGTCGGCCTTTGTCAGATAGGGGCTGCGGTAATGGGAGAAAAGGGCTTTGGATATAACCAGATTCTGCAGCACTACTACCCTAATGCAGAGATAATTAAGAAGTATTAGATTTATCGCGATAGATATATGGCAGAAAACAAGAGTAAAAAAAGAAATCCGTGGCTATGGATTCCCTCTCTCTACTTTGCGGAGGGAATACCGTATGTTGCTGTAATGACCTTATCTGTAATAATGTACAAAAGGTTGGGTATCTCCAATACAGATATTGCTCTCTATACGGGGTGGCTCTATCTGCCTTGGGTTATCAAACCCTTCTGGAGTCCATTTGTAGATTTGCTCAAGACAAAGCGTTGGTGGACCATTGCAATGCAGTTTATAATGGCTATAGGTTTTGCAGCCATAGCTCTCTTTATTCCTGCATCGCTCTTCTTCCGCTTAACCTTGGCTGCCTTCTGGCTTGTAGCCTTAACCTCTGCTACTCACGATATTGCAGCAGATGGTTTTTATATGCACGGCCTAACCACCCATCAGCAATCGCTCTATGTGGGAATAAGAAGCACATTCTACAGAGTGGCTACTGTTGTAGGGCA
>CADBUS010000102.1 GCA_902797895.1 uncultured Bacteroidia bacterium
GTGGCAAAGGTATGAAAAAGTTTTTGAGATTTCCAAAACTTTTTCACTTACCATTACCCTGCTATCTCGATTGCAGCCTATCTATTTAAGTAGTTTTTTACTACCAAGGCCCTCCAATATCTCCATCTGTTGGATTGCTATCTGATTCAATTTAAGAACTCTTTTGCTCTGTGGCAAACCATCATTGATTAAAACCGCATTGATATTCTCCATATTTGACAGACATATCAATTCATTGATGGTAGCATAGTCACGTATGTTGCCTTTCAAACCAAGACAGGTTTTGACCGAAAGAACAAAATTATTGCTGCCAGATATATTTTTAATTGTACCGAATTCGGTACAATTAAAAATAGGATTATATAACATTTCCCATTCTCCGAGATACTCTATCGTGTTCTTCAAACTTAGCCAACGAAAAATAATATGCTCCTGTAACTGACTGCGAGCCATATCGGTCAATGATATGTAGTCATCATTATTATGAGAAACTACAGTAATCTCTCTGTTTTGAACTTTAATCTTTGCCATAATAACACCTTTTTACTTTTGTTTGACGGCAAAGCTAATACACTATTGCACAAATTTTCCGTTTTTAGCCGTGTCGCGCAATATTTTGACGATCTTAAGATTAGCTCAAACTATTTTGTGCAGATAATGGGTAAATTTTACGCTTTGAGAAGAGCAAACTGCTTGCAACAGAAGCAAGAGCAGCACAGCCCCAGGACAGCAATACAACAACACAACGATGCACACAACACAAATGCAACAACACAGCAATGCACGCAGTTATTAGACAGCTGCAACTTCTATTTGTCAAATATAATAAAAAAGTAAAAAATCCTTGAAAATCCACGGCACTACCTACGATTTTCAATCAAAATCCACGGCGCCACATACGATTTTCAATCAAAAAAGAGGCACCGAGCTTTACCCGATGCCCTCTAAAGTAGAAAAGAATTTGTTATTTGTGTTCTGTTTCTATACTATTGCTCCTTTTGTGGAAGAATAACTAAAGGGAAAGCAACAGCATTGTAGTAATGAGTAAAGGCTTGTAACCTTCCATCGTGCCACCTTCGTAGAGCTATATTTCGGCCTCCACCGCTCACTGAATAAACAGATGTCCACATTGTTGTAAAGTTCATATTACCATAATCCATCAACTGTCCACTCCCATTACGACCAGGCACAAAAGGTATCTCTATTATATTACCGGTAGGCGACTCGCTTTCGTCTGCACGCCAATTTGTATATAATTTAAAGCCTGTTACATCGGCAGAGTAAGTATTCATAGGACCCCATTTTCTACGTGAAGCATCTGCATCACTACCATAGCCTATCATAAAAGCATTACCGGCATTGGCTCTTGGAACTGTATAACCCACAGGAGAAGGGTCATAAATGGTTTTTACTACCTTTTCGTCTTGGAATTCAGTAGTAATATCATAAGATTTGGTATTACCCGCATTCCACAAAAGTTGGCGCGTAGCAGTTGGAAAAGCAGAACTATTAAACAAACGGTCACAATAAGTTATATAGGCCCCCAGATTAGGGTTAGTACCGCTATAGACAATTACTTCGTTTCTAAATCCGAAGGTTTTAAAGTTATCTTCAAACATAGGATATTCTGAGCATTTTATCGGTTTTGTTGGGTTAAAACGGCCGGATTGATAGCTAGGAGCGTAGCCTAAAGAATATTTTACATCCGAATATGCTGGGCGAACCAACTCTACTACCTTGCTTTGCCCACTCTCGCTCTGCTCGAGACGTACATATTTTGCCTCATCTGCAGGATAATTGATAGTGGTTGTCGCTCTTTTATCTACAAATCCAAGAAGGCGAGGCATAAATTGTATAGATAATCTGCCTTGAGTCTCATCACTTGCATCAACAAGAGGCTGGCTTGTAATATTTCCACTACCAAGTTGCCAATCGGTCAGCCAAATCAACCAAGTCCATATAGATTCGCCCCGTTTATTCCTTACTATAATTTGGGCAATTCCCTGCTCTTTACCCATAGCAGCAGGTATATTAAAATTGAGCCAGTAAACTTTATCTGATCCACTTCCTGTACTGGTTATACCATTTGTTGCACCTAAAGATGCATCTAATTTCGGATAATATCCGGTAATATCTGCTCCTACTAGGCCGGCAGGGATAGCGTACGGATTGTTCACTTCAATCATATATCTATCTTGCCAAACAACATAAGCATCTGCGGGCTCATAATCTCCTGTACCTCTGAGATATGGATCTGTAATTGCTTCGTTTTTATAATCCACAAAACCGGTTTGTTGATAAGCAACTGTGTTAAGTACACTATTCTTAACACCATTACCCATAACAAGAGGTATGCGATAGCAACCTGCTGAATTAATGACATAAGTGTTGGCTGTATTTTTAACAACATCGGAGTAAGGGTTTTCAGGATTAGATAGATTATAAGCTTTGCCTCCACTAATCCCTTTATATGCTGCTGCTGCAACAGTTGCATCGGCAGCTGCACCAAGATTATCAACTACAGGAGCACTTGGCACTGCCGGAGGATAGACAATTGAGATTGCTTCACCGGTTTTGCTGCCTGTGCCTACACTTGGGTTAAAGCTCTGAACAAAGGTGCCTGCTACTCCCCTGCGGATTCTTTTGCTAAAATCTTTGCTTGCAGCAGAGGTCGCATCCGGATAGTAACCCTCTACGCTCCAAGCAACTGCCTCGCGAGCAGACTCTACATCACCACCGGCTGTTGGATATTTATAGCTGATAACTTTACCATCGGTAGAGGTACCACCTTGGTAGGTAAGAGTAGGATCAACTGCATCCATTACATAGGTGTAGCCGGGTGTAATAGAGCTATTGTTATCGATAATATAGGTAAGTGTATAGCCGGCAAGCCACTCGTGAGTAGAGATATTGGCTACAATAGGGGTTGCAACACCGGCTATCTTGATCTCGATTGAGGCTGTATTTGGCAGAGGAGAAGAGGCACCTGTAGCACTCGGAATCATCATAAAGGTATATTCATCGTCAAAGTAGAGATAACCCGGGTCGGAAGCATCTGTATGAGTAGTCGGAGTGTTGATAACATACTCTTTAGTGGTAGCGGTGTGATTGCTCCACTCTTCGGTATTCATATCATAAGTTGCTTTGTCATAGACATTTTTAATAGTTATTTTCTCTACATTGATGGCAGGTGTTTTATCTATCACCTTAAAGCGGATAGCTGCAAGAGCGTGAGAAAGTTTGATGCGGTGAGCACCTATAGGCAGACCTACGGTTTGAGGGATTCTGTCTGAAGTAACGCTGTTGGCAACAAGCAAATCAATCTGGCTTGCACAATCTGCCTCTACCTCAAAATCTACAATCTTTGGAGCCTGAGTAGCGCCCGTAGCGGTAAAGCTAACCTTAGAATTAAGAGCATCGCTATATGGGCCATAAACAAAGAAGTGCACACTCTTACCAACATTAGGCCAATCAATTGCCTCGCTTGGTATCCAAATAGGGTTACTATAGGTTGCTTTGAGTGCAGTGGTGGCACTCTGAAGAAGAGTCCAAGTACCGGCTACCGCATCATCGGTATCCTGCTTAAAGAGCACCACGCCCAAACCGGTGGTTTGAAGTGGATTATCGGCAGTGGTAGATGGAGTTACTTTAGTTGCTGCATCTTCTACTGACCACTCCTTACGTATTGTATTAAGATAGAGAGAATTGCCGGCTTTATCAGTACCAATAATCTCTGATGTAGGGAAGGTTACTTCGCTTACCGAGGTTCCCTTTGTGAAAGCTGACGAGCCTGATATGCCTAAAGTTACAGCTGTACCATTAGACTGTTCAGGCTCTATATAGCTATCCTCGTGAGTACAAGAGCTCACCCCTATTGTTATAAGTGATGTTACCATAAAGGATGCAATGGCCACCTTGATAGTTCTGAATCTACTATATTTCATATCTGTATATTTCTCTTTATGTTGTTAAAAACTATGAATTTGTAATTAGAGTGGGCGGTACCTTTAAACAGGGTCGCCAAGAATACCACCATCGTCCTCATTCTCGTCAAAGACTTCTATATCGAGATTGTTCTCGGTAATGGTAATCTTGTCTCCGCTTGTGTAATCAGAAAGATCTGCTATCTCAAAGATGGTGATAGTCATATTCTTAAAATCTGGGAGAGAAAATGAGAGATAGCTCTTTGTTCCAGAGGCGAACTCTATAACTTTACCCCTCTTTGCTACATCTGTATGAGTTTTAGAGTATTTCAGAAGTAGAGAGCGGGTTATTGGAGCTCCCTTATAAATCATATCAAACTTTATCTTTACATCTGTAATCTTATTCTCTACCATACTGCTCTCTGTATTTAAGCGTGCCGGCAGGGTAAAGAGAGTGAAAGTTACACTCTTGCTATCGCTTACTGCTATACTGCTTGGGAAGGTAAAGACAACCTCATTATTCTTGCCTGAACCCGATGTTACCACCTCCGGTACCGAGTAGGCAACGGTGGAACTTGCAGAGTTACTGTTAGCTGTAATGGTTATGCCATACTCGCCGGATAGTGCGCAACTTGTAGAAGAAAGAATACAACCCGTAATGGTAATATCCTCAGCACTGGCGCCATTTACTGTAAACTCAAAGGCGTTAAAGCCTGGCTTAAAGGTCATTCCAACAGAGTTGGTCTTTTTGGTGGAAAC
>CADBUS010000103.1 GCA_902797895.1 uncultured Bacteroidia bacterium
TCATTGCCCTTTTGGGCATAGCTCTGCTATCTATTTCCTGCAGCCGCGATGGTGGTTTGGATGAGTTAAGTGGTGAGCGTGAGGTTAGCTTTATTGTTAACTCCAACGCCATCACCAAAGCTGCTCCAACCTCAACCGCCACTATAACCGCCTCTCCATTCGGGGTTATAGCTTATTCTCACGCCGATGGCGCTGCAGCTACAGCTTGGACTCTCCACGCCAACAGCACCGTTAGTTATACAAGTAATGCTTGGAGAGCTAACCCTCGCGTCTATTGGCCTGCAACCGGCACCAAAAAAGTCAGCTTTCTTGCCTATTGGCCAAAAGTTGATGGCAATGGTATTACTTACGATGCCTCCTCAAAAGCGGCCGGCGTTACCATCAGCGATGGTCAGTTGGATTTCCTTACAGCCAAATCAGAGAACTTGGGTGACAATCCTGCTTTCAACAATTTGAATGTTGATCTCCAGTTCAAGCACGCTCTTGCCGGCATACGCTTTAAATGCGAGGCCGGTGTAAAGATAGAAGAGGTAACTATTAGCGGTGTAAAAAAACAAGGCACCTACAATTTGGTTACTGAATCTTGGAACCTCCTAAACCCAACCGGCAGCTATACAATCACTCTTAGCGGTAATGAGGATGAAGATTACGATACTCCTTCCGGCGGTTATAGAACCTTTAAAGAGAAATATACCCTCTTTATGCTCCCTCAAGATTTGGAAAGTAGTGCCACGATAGCCGTTAAAATATCTGGCAAATCGGGTACCGTATCGGCTAATATGAACGGCCACACTTGGGAGAAGGGTAAACTGATTACCTATCTCATCAAAGATTCTATAGTTGGTATAACAATAGTGATAGTGGAGATAGAAGATTTGCGTCCTTATCCCGGCTCTTTAGTTATAGATGAGTCCAATTTTTACATTATCCCGGTAGAAGATAATATAGATGACTCTCGTATATTACGTTAAGATTCAACAGATAATAAACAATAACATTATAAATAACAGACAATAAAAATTACAAATATGAGATACAATAAATTCACTACAGCAAGGCTCTTTATAGCCTCGTTATTGGGTATCTTCTTTATGGGTGGCCTGATAGGTTGTACTCGTGAGGATAACCATATTGTAGAGCCGGAGCAGTTCAACAATCCTGCAGTAAGTTTGAGCGTATCAGGCTCTTCTGCTCTTACCAAGGGAGGTTCTGCCAACGAAGTAACCATATCTACATCAGAGCTTATTGGTGAGGATAAGTCCGGTAATCCTCTCTACCTCAACACTAAACGTGAAATATGGAGTGTAGATGATATAGATGCTGCTACTAAAGTAGCTCCATCTACCACCTCTACCCACCCTCTTCAAACCACCGGTATAGGTGTAGTAGTTTACAAGCAAGAGAATGAGAGTTCTTTAGCCGGCACTTGGACTCTATTGAATCCAACCGCGGTAGGTCTAAAGGCAACCTATAGTGCTCCTACTTGGATACCATCACCAACAATCAACTGGCCAAATGAGGGCAAAAAGGTTCACTTCTTTGTTTACGGTCCTTATAGCGATGCCTTAAATTCTAAAGTAACCTTTACTGCCACCGGTGCTACTCAGGAGCCGAGAATTGTTGATTTTGAGGTAAATACTAACTATGCCGATCAGATAGATTTACTTGTAGCCAACAACATAACTTCTGACAGAACTCCTCAAACTCTTGGTCTTCCTATGGGTGCTCATAATCTTGTTTTATCTCACGCGCTTTCCGCCATTCGCTTTAAGGTAGTTAGCGGTACTCCAAAGGTAGAGAGCATTAAGGTTAAGAATGTTTATGACAAGGCTACTTATAATATGAATACCGGCGAGTGGACAGACCACAGCACTAATGCTAATGAGTATGTTATAAACACTCCAACTACTCATACCGAATCTTCAGACCCGGGTTATCTTTATTTTGATGATGTTTATACTCTAATGATGATTCCGAGCCAATCCGGCGGTTCCTCTCCACTCCCAAATACTGCATCAGTTGAGATTAAATTAGAGGGTTCCTCTCCATTTGTAGTAAATATCTCCTCTCACGATTGGCTTGCCGGCTATAGTCAGACCTATATCATAGATAAAAATGCTGTGGAGCCAGGTTTCACATATAAAATAGATGCCGTAACTCCAACAATGACCTATCAGGGCGGTACTTCCACAAATGGTAAGGTAATAAGCTACCGTTATCCTGTAGGCACCGATGATAGCGATGTCTCTGCCCGCGTGGCTGTAAGTTGGACCGTGGAGGGTTATTATCCCGATGCAACTTCAGCCGCCAACAAAGATTATAATCAGAGATTACGTAGAGGTCTGGTTGGCACATTTGTTAATAGCTTTACTCCAACAGTAGGTAGCGGTAGTACCAGCGGTGAGTCTCTGACTCTCTCTTATCAGGCAGCCGTAGTATCTAATGTTACAACCAATCGCCCAGGCGATGCCTACGATGCCGCTATAGCCGCAGCTCCAAAGGTAGGAACTACAACTCCATATAATCTTGCAGGTTATGTAGTAAACACCGATGGCACAATCAGCAATCCTAATGCAGATAATACCACCATTATGAATACCGCCAACACCTACATAATTAATGGTGCAGGTTATTATCGTTTCCCAATTGTTATGGGTAATGGTGTAAAAAATGGCTCATTAAATCCAGAAGCTTATCCTTCCAATTTCAGAGATTACTTGGATAGAGAAATTACCTCTCCATTTTTAAATGCAACAGGAGATGAGCAGCCTACAGATGTTTATGTTTCTTGGATGGATTGGGATTTTATACCCGTAGTGGATAAAAATTCTCCGGTATATGGTGTTCCTGGTAACGATATATCCGCTTATTGCTTGACTAATGAAGGAAGCCCTTCAACTCAAACCATTACCAACGGAATTAGTGAAATAGATGGTAACTACTGGGTTAACTTCCACGTTCCAACAGCTACTAAGCAGGGTGTAGCACAACTTTGTGTTAGGGATGCTAAAGGAAGAGTTATGTGGAGCTGGTTGATTTGGCTTACAGATTACAACTTGATGACAGGTGAAGGCGTTGGTGAACACAGTAAAAATGTTAAAGTTCGTCCATTAAAAAGAATTGACATAGATGAAGGTACCGGTGCACTTATTACTGTTATGCCTCGTAATTTGGGATTTGTGGAAAAAGGTTTTATAAAATCTTCTATCTATTCAGCGGCAACTCCTGTGTATGTGCGTTTAGAGCAATCTGAAAGTGGTCAAACAAAGATTTTGGCTTTAACTCGCCCGGAAAAAACAATTGAAGATGCTCAAGTGGGATATAACCCATATTATCAGTTTGGGCGTCCATTTCCTCAGCGTCCTGGAAATGGGAAAGATGATGATGAACCTTCTGGATATGGTGGCTATAATCCTCCTAGTGCAACAAGAACTACTGTTATGGGGCCAGTATCATTAGGTAGCTCGATACAAAAAGCAGATTTTTTTATACAAAGTCAAAGTACTTGGGTAGACTCTTATCATCTAAATCTATGGGATGCTACTAATGTTACTACCTATACAGCATTTCAATATGAGGATATGAAAGATGTTGTAAAGAGTATTTATGACCCATCCCCTGTTGGTTATAAAGTTCCGAGATTTATGACATTTACTATGAATATTCAGAATGATACAAAGTTTTTAAACGCGTATAATTATATGAGAGGAAAACTAAATGGTTATCCTCATAATGCAAACAACATAGTTGGACGTTTGGGCCTTTATATGTATGTAAACCATTATAACTCAACCGAAACTCCAGGTGGAGAAACACTTTACTTCCCGCTTGTGGGTATTAGGAATCATACATCAGGTTTAATGTATAGAGTGCTTCATAATGGTGCCTTATGGCTCGCGGCCCCAAATGGTAATTTATTTGGCAGAGATGTATACTTTGTTTCTGATTTGAATCAAGCAGCCCCACAGAATGCCGATTATAGAGCTTTTGGTATGTCTATTCGCCCTGTAAAGGAGGAATAACAAAATAGCGAAGCCTTTAATAGCCCCTGCCGCACTATCCGCTTGTCGGCTAATCAAGGGAAGGGGGGCCTATTAAGGCGGAGCAAAAATTCTTTTCTACTTTGGAGGGCATCGGGCCAATGGCTCGGTGCTCTCTCTTTTTTAAGCATAGAATTTTACCCAAATGTGGTGTTTTTTACCCACATTTGGGTAAAATTCTCGTAGGTAGGGTTGTTGGGCAGGGGTTATTTCAGGCGGGCGATTACGGTTTGGCAGGCCTTTACTTTATCTCCCTCTTTTACAAGGATTTCTGAGTCCAAAGGGAGAAAGAAATCTACTCTGCTGCCAAATTTTATAAAGCCCATCTGCTCTCCGGTGGAAACCAAATCATTTTGCTTGGCATAGCACACTATTCGGCGAGCAACATAGCCGGCAATCTGGCGTATCAGAATTTTAGCTCCGCTTTCTGTCTGAATGGCCACCGATGTACGCTCATTCTTTTCAGAAGATTTTGGATGCCAGGCAAGCAGATACTTGCCTATGTGGTAGTTGGAGTAGATAACTCTGCCGCCAATAGGGTAGTAGTTTATATGTACATTAAATACACTCATAAATACCGAGACCTGTATTGTGCGCTCGCGTAGAAACTCATTCTCCTCTACTTCCTTAATTATAACCACTTTACCATCTGCGGAGGAGAGTATATCTTTGGCCGAACAGGGGGCCACCTCTCTATGCGGATCTCTAAAGAAGAAGGCGATAAAGCAAAATAGCACTAATAGTGCAACGGCAAGAATTATTGGGATAATTCTAAAGCCGAATGATAGAAATATAATGCAGATTATAACTGCAAAAACAAATAGTGTAGTAAGTACAGAAACGCGTCCTTCTTTATGAATCATAAGCCCTTTTATCGTATAATGGTAAGTAATATATAAAAGAGAGTTGCGGCAGGAAAGGCAATCAGGCAGCTGTCGAATCGGTCTAAAAAGCCGCCGTGGCCGGGCATAATTGCTCCTGAGTCCTTTACATTAAATCTGCGCTTGAGCTGGCTCTCTATAAGGTCTCCCAATATGGATGCGGCAGAGATTACAACTGCAAAAGCTATTGGAAAAATATAGCTGCGTTCCTCCATTAAAACTCCGCAAGCCCTTAATATAACGGCAGTTATTATAGCAAAAGCTATGGCTCCAAACACCCCCTCCCAAGATTTTTTAGGAGAGACACTCGGCATAAGTTTATGGCCGTTAGTACCTTGTCCGAATGCTGTGCCTATGCAGTAGGCCCCAACATCGCCGGCCCAGATAATAATCATAAGCGAGGCAATAACCCAACCATCAAAATAGTGGCTCGCCGGCTCTGCCGCAAAGGCCAATTTGCTCAAAAGGTTGAGACAGGCAAAAGGTACTCCAATGTAAAGTATGGCAGACCACGCAAATTCCACCCCCTCATTTTTACCTGTAAATAAATTCACTATTGGGAGTAAAAATATAATAGCCGCAAGCCCAACCAACAATAATGCGCCAAAGCCAAGCAAAGCGCAACTCTCTCCAAGCTCAACAGAGTAACTGAAGGCTGCAATAAGAAAGGTGAATAGCGAGGCGGCTGTTCCCAAAATTTTTATAATTCTCTTTTTCTTCTCTCTCCCGATAGTGAGAGTCAGATACTCGTATGTGGTAAGTGCTGTAACTATGGAGAATAGAATTACAAACGGCAAGGCGTTGTGGCGCCATACAAGCAGAGTGGCCAATATCAAAGCCACAAAAACAACTCCGCTAATGCTTCTTACTACAACCTCACGCATCTTACTGCTCCTCTGTATTGTTTTGTTTTTCTCCCTCCTGCTCTGCCTGCTGCTTCTGTTCTTGTTCCTGCTCCTGCTGTTCGGAGTTTGCAATTTGAGGCTGTGCTACATTGCCATTTACCTGCTCATCCTCATTCTTTTGGCGTTTGCCAAATATCTCCTCCAAATCTTCTGCAAATATAACCTCCCTTTCCAACAGCAGATTGGCAAGCCTCTTGAATCCCTCCATATTGGCGAGCAGCACCTCTCTGGCCATCTGGTGAGCCTTATCTATAAGTACCTTTGTCTCAGCATCTACCATTTCTGCAGTCTTTTCGCTATATGGTTTGCCGAGCTGATAGCCATCTTCATTGAAATTGTAGAAAGAGATATTGCCAATCTTGTCACTCATTCCGTAGTAGGCCACCATTGCGTATGCCATTTTGGTAAGCCTCTCCAAATCGTTGAGTGCGCCAGATGAGACCTTGTTGTTTATAATCTCCTCTGCCACACGTCCTCCAATTAGCGATGCCATTTCATCCATCATCTGCTCCTTGGTCATAATCTGCCTCTCTTCAGGCAGATACCAAGCTGCTCCAAGTGCCTTGCCGCGCGGTATTATAGTAACCTTTAGCAGAGGATTGGCATTTGGTAAAAACCAACTTACCGTAGCGTGGCCCGCCTCGTGGAAAGCTATAGTACGCTTCTCGTTTGGAGGTATGATTTTGCTCTTGCGTTCAAGACCGCCTATTATTCTGTCTATGGCATCCAAAAAGTCTTGTTTATCAACGCATTTCTTATTGTGGCGAGCAGCTATCAAAGCCGCCTCGTTACATACATTTGCAATGTCTGCACCGGAGAAGCCCGGGGTCTGTTTGGAGAGAAAGGCGGTATCCAGCGCAGGATCTAATTTGAGCTTTTTGAGA
>CADBUS010000104.1 GCA_902797895.1 uncultured Bacteroidia bacterium
GAATGTACCTGCCACAGAGGCTGATAAAGAGAGATTTATGAAGATTTTTCCCCAGATGACAAAAGAGCAGGCAGATAAACTTGAACATTATGCCCTCTACTCAAATAGCAACAAGGGCGAGGTCAAAGGTGTAAATATAAGCCTTAATACCTTTATTACTAATGAGTTCTCTTTGGGTGCGGCCTATTCCTATACATACGCAAGATATAAAGATGAGGCAGGATGGAGTTTTATGGAACGTTCCGTATTAAACAGCGCAACCTTTAATGTGGGGTATAGTAAGATTTTTGGAAATTACATTCTGAATGTCAGGCTCTCTGCAAGAGCGCAGGGTAAGACCAAGTACCCTGGTTACGAGAGTGCTCCAGGATATGGCATTGTTAATCTGAATACAACACACACTTTCAACCTTAAACGAGTGAAGTTGGAGCCAAACATAGGTATAGATAATTTGTTTAATAAAAAAGATATGCGCCCCGATGCCTCTTTGAGGAAATATGCTCTCTACTCGCCTGGTAGAGTGCTTTTTGCAGGTTTAAGGGTGCAGTTTAAGTAATGGTATTATGAGTGAGGGAAAAATTATAGTTGTAGGAATTGGCCCTGGAGGGGCAGAGGATATAACTCCGGCTGTCAGCAATGCTATTGCACAAGCCGATGTTGTTATAGGATATAAGTACTATTTTCGTTTTATAGAGCATTTGCTCAAAGATGGGGCAAAGTGTATAGACAGCGGTATGAAGCAGGAGCTTCATAGGGCGGAGGAGGCTTTTGAAGCTGCTGAAAATAATGCAGTTGTGGTGGTTATCTCCTCGGGCGATGCCAATATTTATGGTATGGCTCCGCTCCTGTATCAGATGTGCAAAGAGAGGGGGAGTGCTGTTGAGATAGTTGTATTGCCTGGCATTTCTGCCTTTCAGAAAGCTGCCGCTCTGCTTGGTGCCCCTGTTGGCCACGATTTTTGTGTGCTCTCTCTCTCAGATTTAATGACTCCTTGGGCGGTAATAGAAAAAAGAATTGTTGCCGCAGCCGCAGCAGACTTTGTTACAGCGGTTTATAATCCCAAGAGCAATGGCCGCTATTGGCAACTCTATCGGCTTATAGAGATATTTAAGGAGCAGGGGCGCTCTTTGCAAACGCCAATAGGGTGTGTTCGTCAGGCTGGCAGAGATGAGCAAAAGGTTTGGGTAACAACCCTTTCTGAACTTAATCCGGAGGAAGTGGATATGTTTACTGTGCTTATAATAGGCAACAGTCAAAGTTATATTGAGAGGGGAAAAACGATACGGATGGTAACTCCGCGCGGCTACTATTCCGCTGCCGGGGAGAGTGGGCGCAAGATAGGGCAGGATATTATGCACGAGAGCTTTCATACTATTGAAAGTGAGCTTACTGCAAATTATCCGCTTGGCCATAAATGGGCCCTTTTGCACGCCATTCATACCACAGCCGATTTTGAGATGGAGAGGCTGCTTTACACAGATGAACAGGCGGTTGAGAGAATTTTTGAAAAGGTAGATTCCGGCGCATTGAAAACCATTGTAACCGATGTAACTATGGCAGCTTCCGGTATTCGCAAAGGAGCTTTAAGCAGGCTCGGAATAGAGGTTAAGTGTTATCTTACAGACCATCGTGCAGAGCAGATGGCTAAAGATGAGAATATTACACGCGCTCAGGCCGGTATCAGATTGGCTGTGGCAGAGCATCCCGATGCACTTTTTGCCTTTGGAAATGCCCCAACCGCGCTTATGGAGCTTTGCAGTTTGATTCGCCAAGGCAAGGCAAAGCCAAGCGGAATAGTAGCCGCTCCTGTAGGATTTGTAAATGTACGTGAATCAAAATATATGTTGCTCCCTTTTAAGCAGATACCAAAAATTATTGTAAGAGGGCGCAAGGGAGGAAGCAATTTGGCAGCAACACTCTGCAATGCTTTGCTAACCTTTGACGATGCGGCTAATCTGAACCCCGGTAGAGATTTATAGTTATGGCACTGAGTTTTACAATAATAGGTCTTTCAGACAATCCTGCTCCTTGTTTGGATAAGGAGATAGTTGAGATAATATCCTCTGCAAAAATATTTTCAGGAGGTAGGCGGCATCATCAGATAGTGGAGAGATTTCTCCCATCGGAGTGCAGATGGATAGAGATAACTGTGCCTTTGGAGCAGGTTTATAAAAGCTATCGCGAGGCAGATTGCCATATAGTTGTATTTGCTTCAGGCGATCCTCTTTTCTTTGGCTTTGCTTCAACGCTGCAAAGAGTTATGCCTGAGGCAAGTATAAAGGTATATCCATACTTTAATTCTCTACAGATGCTTTGTCACAGGGCTTTGCTGCCTTATCACGATATGAGCATAGTATCTCTTACAGGCAGACCTTGGAAAGAGTTTGATAATGCGCTGATTGAACGCAGGGCAAAGATAGGGGTGCTAACAGATCGCATAAAAACTCCAGCCTCTATTGCTCTAAGAATGAAGGAGTATGGTTTTACCTACTATAAAATGATTGTGGGTGAACATCTGGGGAATCCTGAGTGGGAGCGGATTACAACATTGACAATAGATGAGGCTTGTGAAGCAGCAGTTGCAGGCAACTCTTTTGAACAGCCCAACTGCTTGATACTTACGATAAACCCCGATGCTCCCAAGCGGCGATACGGCATAAGCGATAGTGAATTTTATCTGCTTGATGGCCGTGAAAAAATGATAACCAAAATGCCAATCAGGTTGCTTACATTGCAGCGGTTGGAGCTGTATAGCAAGCGAACATTCTGGGATATAGGTTTTTGCACAGGCAGCATAAGTATAGAGGCGCGTTTGGCTTTTCCGCATCTTGATATTAAAGCCTTTGAAATCAGAGAAGAAGGAAGGCGTCTAATAGAGAGTAATTCCAAGAAATTTTCAGCCCCGGGAATTGAATATGTTATAGGAGATTTTCTGCAAGTGGAACTTGGGGCAGAGGAGTTTTGCGATGCCGCCTTTATAGGGGGGCACGGTGGCCGCCTAAAAGAGATTATGGAGAGAGCTTATAACCATTTGACTCTTGGCGGTTGCATAGTCTTTAACAGCGTAACTATAAATAACACGGCCTTAGGCAATAATACAACTAACTATGCACAAGCAGTGAACGTTAATTGCAATAGCCTTAATAGCCGTGATATTTTTATCAATACAGCAAACTCTTTGGGAATGAGAATAGAAGAGCCTATTCGTATAGAACTCAATTCCAATAACCCGATAGAGATACTTAAAGCAGTAAAGTAGGTAGTTCTACATTACCATTTGAGTGGTTCTTGGAGAATGTTGCCGTCAGTCATAGGACTATCTGCCTCAGAGAAAGAATCGGCTTTGTACTGGATGCAGAGCATTGTGAGATTCTCTTTACCGTTGTTTTTCAGTGCTCTTTTTCCATTTGGAGCTACTCGTATTACTGAACCATCGCGAACAGGAAAAATTTTGCCGTCCACTTGATACTCTCCCTCTCCTTTAAGTATTATGTAAAGTTCTTCGTGCGTCTTGTGCGTATGGAGGAAGCCGCTATCTTGGCCTGGAACAAGTGTTTGGAATGATATTTCGCTTCCTGTGGTACCAACTGCCTGACCAACAAAGACTTTACCTTGAATTACAGCAGGCCCCAAAGGAAGCTCATACTCTTTTATCTCTTCCCAAGAGCCAACATTAATTGCCTCAAAATTCTGACCTGTTTCAATTTTTTCAATCTGTTTCATAATTCTATATTTAATTGAAATTCAACTGTTGTTTCTTTTAGAAACTTTGTATCTTTGTGCAAAGATATGCCCTTTGCTACAAAGCTGCAATATGGCACCATAAGGTACAATAGTTACCGAACGGTAATTTTTTGTGATTATCAAAGTGTTAGTTAATGGAAAATTTTGAAGGCTTTTGCCCGGTAAGAAATATCCTCTCTCAGATTGGAGACAAATGGTCTGTTTTGGCTATGGTGGCTCTGCAGAAATATGGAGTATGTCGCTTCCGTGATTTTCAAAAGGAGATGCCGGATGTTTCGCGCAAGATGTTATCCCAAACTCTTAGACGATTGGAAAGTTATAATTTGGTCTCCCGCACAGTATATCCGGAAGTTCCACCACGCGTAGAGTATCAACTGACAGATTTGGGTACTTCTCTACAATCTCCGCTTAATGGTATTATTGATTGGGCCATCTCCAACAGAGATTCTTTAATTAATCAGGATGAGAGATAATGTTGATAAGTAAGGTTTCCCATTTAGTTATTTAGAGAAGATTTTTGTAACTTTGTTGATATATGAATTATCAACAAGTATGGCAAAAAAGTTGGGATACGAATTATGAGCAAGATATCTATCCGTTTCTATAAAGACCATAAAGTTCGTGCTGTCTGGGACGAAGAAAAGAGTCAATGGTGGTTCTCAATACTTGACATCGTAGGTGCTATCAATGAGCAAGATAATCATGATAAGAACCGTAACTACTGGAAATATATCAAGGCAAAGTTACGGAAAGAACATAGTGAGGTGGTTAGTGACACTACCCAACTGAAGCTTACAGCCTCTGATGGGAAGAGATACAATACCGATGTCATCAGTCAGGCTGGCGTGGAGAAACTGGCAAAAGCCATCCCAAATAGTCTGGCAATGGCTTTTCTTGATTGGTTTAAGTACAGCGAAAACACTATTGACGGACAGAGCAAGAAGAAAGCATATACCCTATGGGAAAGCAACTTAGTAGCAGACAAGGATGTTGGTAAGGTGAAAGCCCTTCAGCAAATTCATGCCTACCTTTTTGGAGGGCTATATGACTTTGCTGGGAAGATTCGGACGAAAACAATAGCAAAAGGCAATACGCTATTCTGTCTGGCAGAGTATCTCCAAGACAATTTGAAGAAAATCGAGCAAATGCCTGAGAGAACATTCGACGAGATTGTTGACAAGTATGTGGAGATGAATGTGGCCCATCCTTTTATGGAGGGTAATGGTCGAAGTACTCGCATTTGGCTCGACTTGATTTTCAAGAAACGTTTAGGCCAGTGTGTCGATTGGAGCAAGATTGATAAGAGAGATTATCTTGAAGCTATGATAGCAAGCCATGTAAACAGTACCAGAATTCGCCAACTATTGAGAGGTGCAATGACCGACCGTATTGCTGACCGTGAGATTTTTATGAAGGGTATAGACTATTCTTATTATTATGAACAGGAGGACTGATAGATGACAACATACCACCGTTTAGGCAATTATATCAGAGAAGTGAATGTCCGTAATCGGGATTTGAAAGTTACGAACTTGTTGGGGCTTAGTATGTCTAAACAATTCCGCCCCTCGACTTCAAATGTTGTCGGAGTTGATTTGAGTAAATATAAAGTTGTAGAAAGGAATCAGTTAGTTTATATCGCTGATACTTCACGACGTGGTGATAAAATAGCAATAGGTTTACTTGACAAATATGACAATGCAATTGATTCTCAGGCCTATACTGTTTTTGAGCTTATTGACCACGAACAGTTATTGCCAGAGTATTTAATGATGTGGTTTCAAAGGACTGAATTTGACCGATATGCCGACTTTAAGTCTGATGCAGCTGTTCGTGGAGGTTATGATTGGGATGAACTTTGTGATGTCATGCTTCCCA
>CADBUS010000105.1 GCA_902797895.1 uncultured Bacteroidia bacterium
ACTTGTAGAAATTACCACAACTTTTTTCATAAAGACAATTTTATAGTAACATCACCTTCTCCGGCTTTGAGAAAGGATTTTAATTCTTCTAAGCTATTATACTTTATCTTTCCGATTCGAGTGTAGCTCCATGAGTTGCTTCCATAAAAAAGTACAATCTGGTTGCCGCTATACAGAATAACATCTCCGGCCACAGCAGTAATCTGTGAATTGCTTGTAGGAAGTGAAAAGCCCAAAGCCCCCACCTTTTCAAACCCGCCATAATCACTTGCTGTATAGGAAATTGGAGCCTTGTCAAGAGCCTTAACCAAAGCCTTTGTTGCAACATTGTTCTCCATTTTTACAGGAAGAGTCTCCCCCGCAATAGAAATCTTGATATATTCAGGAACAGTAACATTCTCTTCTATATTCTGCTCTTTTCCAGGCTGTTTAACACTATTGTGCGAGTTTTTATCACAAGAAAACATAAGAGTAAAAAAGAGAATAGATGTGATTAAATAATTACGAAAAACCATAAAATTTATTTCAAGTATTCGTTAAAAAAGGACTCTAATTTATCGTAAGGAATAACGCCTGCAACATCATCGTATAGATCTACATGAGAGGCACCCGGAATTATAAGAAGTTCCTTATTGCCCTCTTTTGCACTTACTCCTTTAATCTGTTTTCCTGTCATCTTCTCAAAAGCATATTCGCTAAAGTAGCGGCTGTGTGCCTTTTCGCCGTGAATCAGTAGTACAGGATTCTCAATCTCGTGTGCCCAGGCAAGAAGAGGTTGATTCATAAAACTCTGGCAACCAATAACATTCCATCCATCATTAGAATTGCCGCTACGCTTATGATAGCCGCGAGAAGTCTTGTAGTAGGAATGATAATCTTTTACGAACCAAGGAGCATCTTCAGGCAATGGGTCTATCACTCCACCGGCACGCTTGTAACTACCAGATTTATAATCATCTGTGCGCTGAGCAGCAAGAGCCTTGCGCTTTTCCATCCTCTGAGTAGGAGTATCTTCACCGGCAAAATAACCCTCCACATTTACCTTGCTCATATCATACATAGTAGATGCAACAGTAGCTTTAATACGGGGATCAAGAGCAGCTGCATTAACCGCCATTCCTCCAAAGCCACAGATGCCGATTATTCCAATACGTTGAGAATCAACTCTGTCGTGAGTAGAAAGGAAATCAACCGCAGCCAAAAAATCCTCTGTATTTATATCAGGAGAGGCCATCCTACGAGGCTCACCACCGGACTCTCCGGTATATGAAGGGTCAAAAGCCAATGTAATAAAACCCCTCTCTGCCATGTGCTGAGCATATAGCCCGGAAGATTGCTCCTTCACCGCACCAAAAGGACCACTCACAGCAATAGCGGCAAATTTAGCCTCCCCCTCTTTGGGAACATACATATCAGCCACTAATTCAATACCATAGCGGTTATGAAAAGTAACCTTTGAATGATTTATAAGTTCAGATTTAGGGAAAGTTTTATCCCATTCATTGGTAAGTGTAAGTCTGTTCATTTCATTTGTGTCTGTTTTGCAGCCAAATAACATCAGAAAAGCAACTGCAAGTGAGATAAAAGATTTCATATTAACTTTTTGCGAATATATTTTATTTTGAATAAAATAACAACTTATGAGCTATTCTCATTATGAAAATATACATAAAAGCCCTTTTGCAAATCAGACGCAGGCATCTGTATCTGACCTATCTGAGAAAGTGCGTGTAGAAAAGATTCTCTTATCAGCAGCTTTTTATTATCTTTGCATAGCGTGAAACTCGTAGTACTCATATTATCATTTCTGTTATCTTCCTTATTTGAAGGAAGGGCAGAAATACTCTGCACCTACTCCACGCAAAGCGAGCAAAATTATACCTCTCAAAAGCCTGTAACTACGGAGATTACAGACCGTGCCACTAATTGCAATATCTTCATTACTCTATTTGAGTTTGAGGGATATACCTTTGCCACAAATAACAGTATAAAAACTCCTTCCCTCCGTATTACACAATCCGGAAAAAGAACACCCTCGCAACTTCGTTCAACTTGCCGGATAATTAAGAGCGGAAAAATAATTGATAATAATCAACATCCATTCCTTGCAGGCTTTTTTGTACGCACAATTTGGATGTTTGTTTCAGAAAGATATCTATTCTTCATCTGCCGTCTCAGAATTTAGTAGATTGCCAATAACCAATTGACATTCTAACATTTATCGCTAAGCAAAGCTCTAACGAAGAGATCATACCAAACGGCAATACCACCCTTCAAGCAGGAGATTCGCTGATAATTCTTAAAGCAAAAATAGGTACAAGAGAGTAATAAGCATTTACATTCCGTTATTTCACATTTATACAAATCAAGAATCTTACAATTCGTTCTTTACATCTGAAACTATTTTGCCGTCAAACAGATCTATAGTGCGATTGGCACAGGCTGCATCTTTCTGTGAGTGGGTTACCATTACAATGGTACAACCCTCATTGTTAAGTTCTTTCAGCAGTTTCATCACCTCTTTGCCATTCTTGGAATCCAAGTTACCTGTAGGCTCGTCTGCCAAAATCAATTTTGGGCCAGCTACCACCGCACGGGCTATTGCCACTCTTTGTTGCTGTCCTCCTGATAGTTGCTGCGGAAAGTGCTTGGCGCGGTGGCTGATAGCCATTCGCTTCATAATATCGGTAACTTTCTGTTTGCGCTCCGCCGCGCTTATGTTCAGATAGCGTAGCGGAAGCTCAATATTCTCATACACATTAAGTTCATCTATAAGGTTAAAGCTCTGAAAAACAAACCCTAAATTTCCCTTGCGGAACTTGGTACGCTCCTTCTCTTTAAGAGTCCCTACCTCGGTATCGAGCAGTTGATAGCTACCGCTTGTTGGATTGTCCAGCAGGCCGAGTATATTCAGCAGGGTAGATTTGCCGCAACCCGATGGTCCCATAATAGCCACAAACTCACCATCTTTTATTTCAAAACTCACTCCGTTGAGTGCAGTTGTCTCAATCTCCTCTGTACGGAAAATTTTTGAAAGATTCTGAACTTTTATCATAGTTATTTAATTTTTAATTGTTTACAGTTATTTATTTTTATTATTCTATCATTCTAATCGTAATCGTAGCAAAGAATCTATTCATTCTTTAGCGATTCCACAGGATTAGCATTGGCCGCCCTATAGCTCTGGAGTATAACTACCACTGTGGTGATGACTGCTACTGCCACAACTGCTGCCCCAAAAATCCACCACGGCACAGTTGCCTGATATGCAAATCCTTGACGCCAATAAATCATAATCCAATAGGCAATAGGTGCTGCTATTGCAAAACTAACTAATGCCATAAGCAGATATTTCTTGTTAATCATCCGCAGTATCTCGCCAACGCTTGCACCATTCACTCTGCGAACAGCAATCTCTTTGCGAATAAATTGAGTCTCAAAGAATACCAAGCCGATGATACCTATTATGGCTATAATGAGTGCCACAAACGAGGCTATGGTTATAAGTTTGCCTAAAGATTGCTCTTTTTTGTACATCTTCTCAATAGATTCATCCAAAAATTCTATCCTCACCCAATCAGAGGGAATATTTGGAGCCAAGG
>CADBUS010000106.1 GCA_902797895.1 uncultured Bacteroidia bacterium
CTCTGCTGGAACAACATTCCCATCTCTTTACGGAAGAGTTTTTTCTCTGCCAAAGACATTTTTGTAAACTCGTGAGTATCATACCAAATCTCTCCGCTCTCCGGTTCATACAGCCCCACAAGATTTTTAAGCAGAACGGTTTTGCCGCTTCCGCTTGCACCTATTATAAGCGAACACTGCCCGGGCTGGAACTTAATGTTAATATCCTCCAGAACGGTTTTGGAATCAAACTCTTTATGTAGATGTTTAACCTCTATCATACCTCTTTCCCTAAAGCATAAGTTTTGTGAGAATTAGGTCAAAAATTAGGATAAGCACGCTGCTTACAACAATAGCCTTGGTGCTGGAGCGCCCCACTCCAAGTGAGCCTCCTTTGGCGTAATAGCCATAATAGGCACATAGCGAGGTTATTATAAAGCAGAAGATAGCCATCTTAATCATACTGTAAAAAATATACCACTGGTGGAAAGCAAATTGCAAACCCTCTGTGTATTGCGCCAATGTTATTATGCCTGTAAGAGCAATAATAATACCTCCGCCAAGTAGCCCCAACATAAAACTCATAAGCATTACGAGAGGGCTCAAAATGGTGGTGGAGCAGATTTTAGGCAGTATAAGGTAGTTGGCGGAATTTACTCCCATAATCTCCATAGCATCAATCTGTTCTGTGATTCTCATACTCCCTATTTCAGATGAGATATTGGAGCCTATCTTGCCGGCTAAAATTAGCGCAACCATAGTGGAGCAAAATTCCAAAACAAGGCTTTCCCTTGCCATAACACCCACATAGAGCTTTGGTATAAATGGGCTCTCCAGATTGTTGGCGGTTTGGATAACTATTACAGCACCAATGAAAACCGAAATTATTGCAACCAGCGGCAGCGAGGCTATTACGAGCTTTTCTGCCTCTTTCCAAAACTGTTTCCAAAATAGCTCCCACTTTTCCGGCTTGCGGAAAACCCTCATCATCAATTGATAATACTCACCAGCTATTTGGAAAATCTGTTTCATATCAGCCTTTGTTACCTCCTTTAAGCAGGGCGCAATTTAGCTAAAATTGAAGATATTTACTAACTTTGGCAACTATGAAACTCTTATACAATATAGGGATGTGGATAGCCCCCGTTATTGTTTGGGCAGGCTCTCTTTTTAGTCGCAAACTCAAACTTTTCAGAGAGGGGCGCAAGGGATTGATTTCTCTTTTGAGGCAGAGAATCTCTGAAAGCGGAGCAAAAAATATAGTGTGGTTCCACTGTGCTTCGGTAGGGGAGTTTGAGCAGGCCCGCCCCATCATTGAGTGGTACAAGGGCAATGCAGAAGGGTGGAAGGTTTTGCTAACATTCTTTTCACCAAGCGGTTATGAGCTGAGGAAGAATTACAACGGAGCAGATTGGGTTTTCTATCTCCCGATAGATACCCCCTCAAATGCCAAGGCTTTTATAGAGGCGGTAAAGCCCAAGATGGTGATTTTTACCAAGTACGATTTGTGGTACAATTTTATAGAGCAGGCTCGCCTTAGTGGTGCAAAACTCTATCTTATAAGTGCCATTTTCAGAGGCGATCAAATCTACTTCAAGTGGTATGGCGGCTTTTTCAGAAAGATGCTCCGCAGCTTCAACAATATATTTGTGCAAGATATCGCCTCTTATGGTCTTCTCAAGAGTATTGATATAACCGAGGAGGTTATTGTAAATGGAGATACCCGTTTTGACAGGGTGGAGAAGATTGCTGGAGAGAGCAAGCAGTTTGCTGTGATAGAGGAGTTTGTAAAGGGCTCTTTCTCTTTGGTGGCGGGCAGCAGCTGGCAGCCTGACGATGCTCTTATAGCAGAGGTGATGAAGAATTTTCCTAAGATGAAGTTAGTGGTGGCTCCTCACGAGATTCATAAAGAGAGAATAGAAGAGCTCTCTGAAATCTATAAAGAGTATGGTGTGGTAAACTATTCGGAGATTAGAGAAGATGTTGAGAGAGAGCTTGTTAGTGCGCTGCCGCACAGCCATTTTGATGGCAAGAGGGTGTTGGTGATAGATTGTTTGGGTATTCTCTCATCGCTCTACAGATATGCAGACTTTGCCTACATAGGCGGAGGATTCGGAGCCGGAATACACAACACTTTAGAGGCTGCCGTTTATGGAGTTCCGCTTGCCTTTGGCCCAAAGTATAAGAAATTCAAAGAGGCAAAAGATTTAATTGCCGCCAATGGAGCAGTCTCAGTATCAAACGTTTCTGAGCTATATCAGATTTTGGATAGCTGCGTTAAGGAGCCGCTTTTGCGCTCCCAAATGGGGCAGCGGTGCAGAGAGTATGTGGAGCATCACCTCGGCGCCTCCGAACAGATAATAGAGGTACTAAAGGAGTTCTCTTTGTAGAAGATTCTTCTCTATCCCCCAGCTACGCACAAAGCAACTCCCTACTCCTCCGCACGTTAAGTTTAATTAGCTGTATAACAACTAATTAAACTATTCCTTTAACCCCCAGCGGCTAAAGCCGCAGCCCCCAAGGGGGCATACGGCCCTATACAGGGCCGGCCGCTAAGGCGACTTTTTAGTCGGCTCCCTTTCTCTATCCCACAGCCGTTCAGAAAGACAAAGAAAAGGGGCGCCAAAATACTTTTTGGCACCCCCCTTTCTCTATCCCACAGCCCCAGCCGCAGGAGAGCAATACCTTACCAGATGCGGGCACGCTTTTCAGGAGCGAGGTAGAGCGCATCGCCCTCCTTTATTCCGAATGCCTCATACCAAGCATCTATGTGTGGCAGAGCGCCATTAACTCTCAGCTTCTCAGGTGAGTGAGGGTCATTTATAACTTGGTTGCGTATATATTCCTCTCTTGCTGTACTTGCCCACACAAAGGCGTATGCAAGGAAGAAGCGTTGAGCAGGGGTAAAGCCATCTTTAGCACCTGAAATCTTCTCCTTTTCTGCCTCTGTAGTAGCTGCCTCAAGAGCCTTCTTGGTTGCATTTTGGAAAGCCTGGTAAGCTATGTTTATACCACCATTATCGCCAATGTTCTCACCAAGAGTAAGGCGGCCGTTTACATTAACACCCGGCAGAGCCTCAAGCTGGTTGAAGTAATCTACCAAAACCTGTGTGCGCTCATCAAATTTAGCCTTATCCTCTGCACTCCACCAGTTTCTCATATTGCCATCTTTGTCAAATTGAGAGCCTTGATCATCAAATCCGTGGCTCATCTCGTGGCCAATAACAACGCCTATAGCACCGTAGTTAGCAGCATCATCTGCCTCCGGATTGAAGAACGGTGGCTGGAGAATACCTGCAGGGAAGCAAATTTCGTTTGTTGTAGGCATATAGTATGCGTTAATGGTCTGAGGAGTCATAAGCCACTCGCTCTTATCTACAGGCTTGCCAACCTTGCGCTCAATCTCATCTGCCAAGTAGAACTCAGAGGCATTGCACATATTCTCATAGTAAGAGAGGTTGTCATCTATCTGGAGTTTTGAATAATCTCTCCACTTGTCTGGATAACCAATCTTTACAATAAAGTTATCCAACTTTGCGTATGCACTCTGTTTTGTGCTATCGCCCATCCACTCCAAACCGGCAATTCTCTCTTTAAGCGCAACTTTAAGATTATTAACGAGTTCCATCATCCTCTTCTTAGAACTCTCCGGGAAATATTTCTCTACATAAAGTTTACCTAAAGGCATTCCGAGCACTCCGTTTACAGCGGCAACGGCTCTCTTCCATCTTGGTTTATCCTCCAAAGCTCCTGAAAGAACTTGTGATAAGCTAAAGTCTGCAGCGCGGAACTCATCGCTGAGCAAACTTGCAGCACCGGAGATTACATTAAACTCTGCATAATCTTTCAAAGATTGTAGCGGAGCGGTTTTAAGAATCTTCTCAACTGCTTTAAGCTGAGATGGTTGTCCTACTGAAATGTTCTCTATTGCAGGGTATCCGAGGCCGGTAAGAAGCTCATCCCACATAATGCCCGGATAATCTTTCTTAAGCTGTGCATAGCTCATCTTGTGGAAATTATTTGGCACATCTCTAAGCTCTGTTCTTGAGTAGCTTGCCTTTGCAATCTCATTCTCAAGGGCCATAATGTTCTCTCTCTTCTTTGCAATATCTGCATCTGAGTAGCCCACAAGGCGGAACATTTCTGCCATATACTTTTTGTAGGCCTCTCTTACCTTAAGAGTCTGCTCATCGTTTTTGAGGTAGTAATCTTTGTTGCCAAGTCCGAGTCCGCCCTGATAGGTCTGAACAAGGTTGTTTGCAGCGTCAGAATTATCTCCGCTAATATAGAGCTCAAACATAGAGATACCAACTCCCTTCTTGCCCAACTGTGCTGTAACTCTCTGGAAATCTTCTCTATCCTTAATGTTGCGTACAATCTCCAAATCCTTCATAATTGGCTGATAACCATCTGCATTCAGCTTTGTTGAATCCATAGCCAAGCGGAAGATGCTACCAATTTTCTGAGCCAAAGAGCCCTTCTCTTGAGGGTTCTTTGCAAACTCCTCAACCATCTCTCTGAGCTGCTTCTCGTTGTTATCTGCAAGCGCGTTGAACTGGCCATACCTTGAGTACTCAGGCTTTAGAGGATTGGCCTTAATCCAGCCGCCTGCTGCATACTCGTAAAAATTCTCCCCGGGAGTAACAGCATTATCCATATTGGCTATGCTGATTCCGGAGCCAAGCTCCTTCTCCTTGTTTGAATTACACCCGGCTACCATTGCGGCAAGGCATAATACTGAAACCATAATTTTTAATCTCATATTTTAATCTGTATTTAATAATTATCGCGATAGATAAATAGTACAATAAAGCGCCCCAAAGTTACAATTTTTATTATATTCGCGTATGGCTTGGCAGGCTTTTTGCCAACTATAACCATTGTTATGAAAAGAGTTTTACTGATACTTCTTCTGCTCCCATTTTGGGGTTGCTCAAAGGAAAAGAGCGCGGAGCAGATTTTTGACGCCCAAGCAAGCGGAGTTGTTATGATTCTGAACGAGTATTACTACAGCGTCTCTCTTGCCGGAGGTAACACCTTTTATTTTAGCGATATAATAGAGGGCAAGATGCAGAACCTTGTCTTTAACCCTCAAATGGTTCAAACCACCTACTCCTTTGGAACAGGCTTTTTTATAGATGACAGAGGAGGCATACTCACCAATCGCCACGTAGTAAACCACTATGTTAAAAAGAGCGAAGTGCTGCCATACGTACAGAAGCTGATTTCTGCAATGGTGGGCTATGCTCAAGAGAGGCAAAGGGAGGCTATCTATGAGGCAGATAAAATTTACAGCCTGCTGAAACAGAACTATATAATAGATTCGCAGGGCGATATTTACAGAGGCCCTTCGGCAACGCAGTACAGCAACGCCTTAAAGCGCAGGCTGCAGGAGCTGAGCAACGATTATAACGAGGCTCAAAGGTATATCTCTGAATTAAAGCGCATTAGCGTATCCGATGTGGTAATACGCTGCCACAGCAAAATAGGCATAGCGTACAACAACTCCTATGTTACAGGGCCTCAGGATTTTAAGCCTTGCGTGGTGGAGCGCGAGTCTGCCAACGAGGAGGTGGACCTTGCACTTATAAGGCTCGCCGATGAGGCGACACCGGAAGGGGCCTACATCTTCAAAACCTCTCCGGCGGCAAAGCGTTCGCTCTTTTCCAAAGGGAATGAGTCTCTTACACTGGATCAGCAGCTCTACCTTATTGGTTACAACAGAGGCATAGCACTTGCCTCCACATCTGAGGGAATAAGAGCGCAGCTGACCTCCGGTAGAATCTCCCAAAAGCCGGATAACTACAGAGTTATGTACACAATACCTATACTCCCCGGCTCCAGTGGCAGTCCTGTGGTAAATTCATACGGAGAGCTTGTGGCAGTAAACTTTGCCGCTGTGAGCGGAACGCAGAGCTTTAACTTTGGAATACCGCTTGCTCAGGTACAAGCCTTTATGAGCGGAACAATGGCACCATCTATAATAGAGTAGTTGTGAATTATCATTTATTCATAGTATTTTAGTACAATATCTTGACTTTGTAGAGTATGAAAAAAGTTTTTATTATGAGTTTATTAGCTCTTTTTTCTTGTATTGCTTTTGCTCAAAAACCCGATGCAGAACTTATAAAAAGAATAGAAAACCAGAATTTCTATAATCCTCATAGTATGTTCCTTGCCTCAGATAATGATGCACAAGCCTACTTGATGAGAATTAACAAGTTCTCAAAAAAATCAATGGAAGAGACCATAAAGTTTATGGAAGGAGACTATCGCCAAGCTAAAGAAATATTGGATCTTAAAAAGGCTATTGTTAAAAAGAAGCAAGGGGCAAAGGCAGATAAGGAGTTGGCTAAGTTTTTTAAGGATGTTGATGCAATCAAGGAAAAATTTGTTAAGGCAGAGGATATTGTGCGCCGTTATAATATGATAAAAGGTGCGGTGGAGCACAGAATTGAGAATTTTCCTGTAAAAAGAATGCCGCAAGGAGAGCTTACCTATTACAGTTCATCATCTTCCAATGGTTTTGCCGGATGGAGGCGCGAGGTTAGATTGGAGTATGATAAAAAAGGGGATAAGCGTATTTTGGTGGTGAATAATGAGAATATGAATCGTCCTATTGGAGAAGATGAGCCGAAACCAATTACAGAGATTGAAGTAGATGAGGCTCTTTTCAAGAGTGTTAGGCAGATGATAGAGGAGGGTAAACTCTATGAGATAGCAGAAGATTACTACGCAGATATGTTTATTACAGATGGAACCAATTGGAGTCTTTACATAACGTTTGACGATAGAAAACACATAGGCTCAGGCGGTTATATGGCTTGGCCCGAGCAAAGTGATGTAATAAACAAAATAGACAACTACCTTGTGCAGGAGTTCAACAAGCGCACAGGGAAAGAGTCAAAATAACGGAATAGGGGAAAC
>CADBUS010000107.1 GCA_902797895.1 uncultured Bacteroidia bacterium
AAGGACTTTTTTACAAAGCGTAAGAAAAAGAGAGCGGCAACCACCTCTTAACTTATCTTTGAATTATTATATTTGCTATATGAAATTTGCTATATGAAAAACAGAAACAAAAGCAATATAAGGCTCGGATTTATGGGGCCTAAGTTTTTGAAAGTAGCTCTTTCAATTATCGCGATAGGAATGGTGTGCGGAGTTTTGAATGCTACCGTACTTAAAAAGGGAGAAGAGGCTGCAATAGAGCAAGTTGCGCAGAGTACTCAGAATGGCGCTCAGCAAGCGCAAGAGCCTCAGCAACTCCAACAGACTCAAGAGCCTCAACACAGAGAGTTTAAGTTTGAGAGCACTGAGCATCCGGAAGATGCAGCCATTAAGGCGCAGAGAATCAAGGACTCCACAGAACTTGCGCTCGCTAAGCGTAAGGAGATGTTCAGCAAAATTTTGGACGAGAGGCAGCTTTCATTCAATTTTGGCTCAATAGCCAGAGGTATTCTTGGAGTGTTGGTTATAATACTTATTGCTTGGCTCTGCTCAACAGACCGCAAGAGGGTAAATTGGAGAACTGTAGGAATGGCTCTGCTACTGCAATTTATAATTGCATTCTCCGTACTTATGTTCCCTGCCGTACAAAAGTTCTTTGAGTTGTTTGGCAAATGTTTTGTGGCTGTACTCGGCTGGACAAAGGCAGGAGCAGACTTTTTGTTCGGCCCACTTATGGATACTACAGGTATTGGTTACATATTTGTATTCCAGATACTTCCTACAATAGTCTTCTTCTCTGCCCTAACAAGTCTGCTCTTTTACTTAGGCATTCTGCAAAAGATTGTTTGGGTTATGGGATGGGTTATGGCCAAGCTGATGAAGGTCTCAGGAGCAGAGTCTCTCTCTTGCGCCGGCAATGTTTTTCTTGGGCAGACAGAGGCTCCTCTTATGATTAAAGAGTATATTCCTAAGATGAGCCGCAGTGAGCTGATGCTGATAATGGTATCGGGTATGGCAACAATGAGCGGAGGAGTTTTGTCTGCATACATAGGTATGCTCGGATGCGGCGATCCGGTTATGACTGTGGAGTTTGCAAAACATCTTTTGAGTGCCTCCGTTATGGCTGCTCCGGGAGCTATTGCTATGGCAAAAATTCTTAAACCTGAGACTGAGGAGGTAGATAACACAGTGGAGGTTTCTAAAGAGAAGCTCGGAGATAATGTTTTGGATGCCATTTCTATAGGAACTACTCAAGGTCTTAAATTGGCGGCCAATGTTGCTGCAATGTTACTTGTATTCTACGCCCTTATTGCCGGTGTAAACTATATACTCAACATTATCAGTATTCCGGCCTTTGACGATTGGATTACAAAAGTATCGGGAGGCAGATATACAGACCTTTCATTGGAGTGCATTCTCTCATATCTGTTTACCCCTGTTATTTGGTTGATAGGAGTACCCGGCAACGATATAGGCTATGTAGCAAGATTGCTTGGAGAAAAGCTGATTCTCACCGAGTTTATAGGCTATGGTTCGCTTACAGAAATGCTTCAGAACAGTGTATTCTCCTCTCCTAAATCTATTGTAATGGCAACATACGTACTTTGCGGATTTGCAAACTTTGCCTCAATAGGAATTATAATTGGAGGAGTTGGAGGTATGGCACCAAACAAACAGTCCATACTCGGAGAGTACGGACTGCGTTCGCTACTTGGTGCGGCGCTTGTAGCACTTGTATCTGCCGCTATGGTAGGTATGTTCCTGGCTTAACGCCTATATGGCAAAAAGAGCAATACTTTTGCGGGGTGATTAAAGTTGAGTTCAACTTTACGCTCCGCAAATTTGTTCAGAGTGGCTTTCCACCACATATCAAATACCACCTTATCTGTCTTGTACTCAAGCCCTTTTGAGGTAATCTTGAGCGTAGGGTCAAATGAGAATATAGAGAGATTGTCTCCCCTGCGCCCCACAAGCTCAGTACTGTTTAACACCGGCAGAAATACTCCGTTATCTGTAACCATCTGAATATCTGCGCTCGGCACAAGATGCACATTCTTCGGCTGCTTAATTTTTGAGAGGGCAGCTACAAATTCAGGCAACTCGGCTGCATAGTCCGCAAGGTGAGAGATATTCCCAAGCGAGTGATCCTCACGCCCTCCGGTAGCTCCTACTATGTAAATCTTATAAACAACATCGTAGTATCTGTCATCTGCAGGGTTGGCGGTCTCCTCCACCGGACGCACATCAGACTTTGCACCATAGGCTGCAGAGAGAGCCGTTGCATCCTGTGCAATCTTGGTAGCTTTGGCAACTGCTTCTTTAGCCGCAACCGCCTTTGCAGCAGCCTTTTTATCTGCCTCAATTGCCTTTGAGAGCTTACTCTGCAGAGTCTTAACTGCCGCTTTGTCTTTTGCGGAGCGAGCCTTCTCAATCTCCGCCTCTATATCTTGCACATTGTGAGCGGCCTCTATCTCAGCATTATAGAGATTCTTCCTTACCTCCTTAGCCTTAGCCAACTCTATTCTCGCCTCCACCTCTTTTTGAAGAATATTCATAATGCTCTTGAAATCCTCCTCAATAAGCCCCAAAGAGAATCTGAATGCCTTAGATTGATCGTTGGTTTGCTGCTCGCTCTCCTTAAAGATTTTTTTGGCATATTTCTTCTGAAAACATTGCTGGAGGGTATCCATATCGCCCACAATAAAATCTGCACTCATCCTCTTTGTAAGCAGAGAATGCATAGCTCCATCGCACGCTACAAGGCAGCTCTTTTTCCAGTTGTGGCATATTGCATTATACTCTGTAACAACCCCCTTCTCATTGTTTTTGCGAGTAAGCACACGCTGCGCCAAATCTCTCGCCTT
>CADBUS010000108.1 GCA_902797895.1 uncultured Bacteroidia bacterium
AACATTGGCAAACTCTATCGGAGCATCATCTTCCCCAATAACCTTTCCTGTAAATGTTTGAGCCTTTGCGCTATAGGCAACTATTATCGCCATCAAAATAAAAATAACTCTTTTCATATTTTTATTTTGTATTTATTGCAACGCTTTTGGTTACAGGATCTATCTCCTTATTAATATAACTGGCAAGACTCAGAAAGTTGTTAAAACGAGTTGGATCCCAAGTAAAAATTCTTGCCTGGCCTTTTGATTTTTTGTCTATTCCTTGAATCACATAGACTATGTGAATATCATTAAAATCGTCTCTTACAATAATTCTTTTTCGTTTTTTGAATAAAAATAGTTTTCTGCCAAAAGTGGGGTACTCTGTTTTTTCAAAAAAATCAGCCGGAGCACCAGCCCACTGTCCACCACTAAAGTAAAGTTGACCGTCAATTTCCGGAGCATTTCCCTCTTTTCTTAAAAGAATTATAGTGTGATGCGACCCCTTGTTTATTATAGCTATTATATCGTTGGTAGCCATAGCACTCTCCTTTAACACTCGTGAGTAGTATTTTATATCATTTACAGAGAGTGAATCTTGTGTAAGAATAATTCTTTTTTCTCTCAGAGGAAAAACCGATGGTCTTGCCTTAAAAAGAGTCTTTTCTCCGCTCTGCAGCGAATTGTTTTTATAGCTTACCTCTGCCGGCTTTTCTAAAAAATTAAGGCGCTTTGGGGAACAAGATGTTAGCATAAGAGCTAAAAGCAGCCAGATAGCGTAGTTATAAAAATAGTTCTTACTTTTCATTCTTTATAAGGATTATAGTTACACTTAATCGGTTTGGAATCTCCCATCGCCATTTTCGTACAACACACTGGTTTTTAGCAAAAATAATATTTAATATTAAGAAAAGAAAAGAAAAGAAAAGAAAAGAAAATGACAAAAAATAGAGTACTCTGGATAGCGAAAAAGGGTTGCCAAAAATATTTTGGCAACCCTTTTCAAATGCTACTTTATAGAGATTACTCCAAGCCGTTGAAGGTTTGGCCGGCTTTTATCTTTTTGCACTGAACATACATATCCGGGTTGTTGTTAACCAAGAAATAGTCTGAACCGTATGGTTTACAAACCCTTACACCGTGCCATTGGCGATCGCTTCCTCCGCGCAGAACTTGCAAGTTGATATAAGTTCCATTGTCACCAAAGTTATCCTCTGAATAGGCTACTGCCGGATTAACTCTCACCTGAACTGTGTATGGTTTTGTTGGGTTGTAGCCATTTTCCGGTGTGGCACCCTTTAGAAATGAGGCCATTAAATAGCGTTGCGCATAACTGTCATTCTCTCTGCGATGCTCTTTAAGCCTATCTACCACAAAGCTGATATTGTTCGCGCTGTTGTTGAGTTCAAGTGCCTGCCTCCCTAAATCGGGATCTACAAGATACATCTCCATAGCCATAACCTCCAAAGCTACAGCACCGTGAGGCTCTACCCCCAAAGTCTGCTGCACCTTTTTGAACTCAGCTATAGTTTTTGGAATACGGCTGAACTCAATTGTTGCACTTTGAGTCTTGTCATATTTGTCGTGATTGATAGCGCCCTCCATCTTAACGACAATATCATTGTTTTCTGCGGTTGCACTACCGCTGCCCGACTGCAGGGCATCTTCCAAAGCATCACCAACGCTGTTTACAAATGAGCCAACAGCCTGCTCAAGTTCACCCTCAGAACGTTCTTTGCAAGATGATAGCAAAGCTGTACAGAGTAACAAGGCAGCAAAAATGTTCAAATAATTTTTCATCTATTTAAGTTTTTAATATTGTTTATAAATAGGTTCTTTGCTTACGCTCAGAATGACAATTGGTTGCCAAATAGCCACTCTAACACTCTGAGCGAATGTCACTCTGAGCGTAGCGAAGAGTCTGCTCAATTACTTACCGGCAAGTTTCTTATAACCCTCATAGCGCAGTTTAGCGTACTTCTCTGTAAGTGAGAAGAGTTGCTCTGCCTCTTTAGGGAAGCTCTTGGCAAGCGAAGCATAGCGCACCTCGCCCTTAATGAACTCCTGGAACTTGCTCCAATCAGGCTCGGCACTATCCAAAGTAAATGGATTTTCGCCCTCCTTTACAGCAGGGTTGAAGCGGTAGAGCTGCCAATATCCGCACTCTACAGCCTTCTTCTCCTCCAACTGGCTATGTCCCATACCGGCCTTAAGACCGTGGTTGATACAAGGAGCGTAAGCTATAATGAGTGATGGGCCGTCGTATGCCTCTGCCTCTTTGAGAGCATTGAGGAACTGTGCTTGGCTTGCACCTGTAGCTACCTGAGCAACATATACATAACCATAGCTCATAGCCATCATTCCAAGATCCTTCTTGCGGATTTTCTTGCCGCTTGTAGCAAACTTGGCAACTGCACCTACCGGAGTAGATTTAGAAGACTGGCCGCCTGTATTTGAGTAAACCTCTGTATCAACTACCAATACATTTACATTCTCTCCGGAGGCAAGTACGTGATCCAATCCGCCGTAGCCAATATCGTAGCCCCAGCCATCACCACCTATAATCCACTGAGAACGAGGTATTATGCAATCAATATATTCTGCAACCTTCTTGCAGGATGCAGAGCCGCACTCTTTAAGGGCGGCAGGGAGCTTGGTTGCAATATCCTTGCAGATATCTACATTATTGATATTCTTCAACCAGTTCTTTAAAAGCTCCTTAACCTCTGCAGAGCACTTATCATCTGCTATGGCATCATTGGCCCTCTCCTGCAGAGTAGCTCTCAAACGGGCAAAACCTATCCTCTGACCAAGACCGAACTCGGCATTATCCTCAAAGAGCGAATTTGCCCAAGCCGGACCTCTGCCATTCTTATCTTTGCAATAAGGAGAAGATGGGAATGAACCGCTATATATTGATGTACAGCCTGTTGCGTTGGCTACCATCATTCTGTCTCCAAAGAGTTGAGAGATAAGTTTGATGTAAGGTGTCTCACCGCAACCGCTGCAAGCTCCTGAGAACTCAAACAGAGGCTGTGCAAACTGCGATGCCTTAACATTGGAATCTCTCTTCATTACATTATCCTTATAGCCCACCTTGCTGTGGAGATGGTTAAAGCACTTCTGCTGATCTTCCTGTGTATGAGCTGGCTGCAATACCAATGCCTTCTCTTTTGCAGGACACACATCAACGCAGTTGCCACAACCTGTACAGTCTGCCGGATCTACCTGCATAACAAACTTGTACTCCTTGAGGTTAGCCTTTCCATCTGCATATCTTACTGCCTTAGGGGCTTTTGCAAGTTCCGCATCTGTAAGCAGGAACGGACGGATAGCTGCGTGAGGACAAATCATTGCACACTGGTTACACTGAATACAGCTTGCAGGGTTCCACTGCGGAACGTGGCTTGCAATTCCTCTCTTCTCGTAGGCAGCTGTTCCGGCAGGTATAGTTCCATCTGCAAAATCCTTGAATGCGCTAACAGGCAGGTCGTTACCGCATTGTGCATTTACAGGATCGGCAATCTGCCTTACCCACTCAGGTGCAAGGCGGTTGTAGCTGTCTGGTACAAACTTAGATGGAGAGAGATTCTTCCACTCAAACGGAATCTCAACCTTTACAAACTCTACTCCTCTATCTACCGCAGCATAGTTCATCTTAACTATATTCTCTCCCTTCTTGCCATAGCTCTTCTCTATCATCTTCTTCATCTGTGCAACGGCACTCTCGTATGGGATTATGCCTGTAATTTTGAAGAATGCAGATTGAAGAATTGAATTTGTTCTGTTGCCAAGTCCAATCTCTTCCGCAATTTTGGTTGCATTTATGATATAGAAGTTGAGCTTTTTGCTAACAATCTGATATTTAATAAAATCTGGCAGTCTCTTGAGAGTCTCGTCTGTATCCCAAAGGCTGTTGAGAAGGAATGTACCTCCCTTCTTTATACCGCGCAGCACATCATATTTTGTAAGATATGACGGCACGTGGCAAGCCACAAAGTCCGGTGTGGAAACCAAGTATGGAGAGGTTATTGGATTGTCTCCAAATCTGAGATGAGAGCAGGTGAATCCGCCCGATTTCTTTGAATCGTAATCGAAGTATGCCTGGCAATATTTATTTGTAGTATCGCCTATTATCTTGATAGTGTTCTTGTTGGCACCTACAGTACCATCTGAACCCAAGCCAAAGAATTTAAGCTCGTATGTTCCCTCCTTTGCCAAAGAAATCTCATCTTTCTGAGGAAGTGAGAGGAATGTTACATCATCTACAATACCTATTGTGAATGAGTTTTTAGGCTCCTTTGCTTTAAGGTTTTGGAATACTGCAATTATCTGAGCAGGAGAGGTATCCTTTGATGAGAGACCATAGCGGCCGCCAACAATTTTAACCTTGCCGGCAAACTCGGTATCTGCCAAAGCAGACTTAACATCTACATAAAGCGGCTCGCCAACTGCGCCAGGTTCTTTGCAACGGTCAAGCACTGCAATCTTCTTAACGCTCTTAGGCAGAGCCCTCAAGAAATAGTGAGTGCTGAACGGACGATAGAGCCTTACTGCTATTGCACCAACCTTCTCACCCTTCTTGTTAAGGTGCTCCACAACCTCGCGAACGGTCTCTGTAACAGAGCCCATAGCAATTACAACCCTCTCTGCCTGAGGATCTCCATAATAGTCAAACGGCAAGTAGTGGCGCCCTGTAAGCTCTCCAATCTCACCCATATATCTTGCAACTATATTAGGAACTTCTGTGTAGTAGCTGTTGCGTGCCTCAGTCTCCTGGAAATAGACATCTGCATTCTGAGCAGTACCCTTGGTAACAGGAGCGTTAGGATTAAGAGCTCTCTTGCGGAAAGCTGCCAAAGCCTTTGTACTAACCATTTTACGCAATCCATCCTCTGGCAGAACCTCAATCTTCTGAATCTCGTGAGAGGTTCTGAAACCATCAAAGAAGTGTACAAAAGGTATTGATGATTTGATGGTTGCAAGGTGAGCAACAGCACCCAGGTCCATAGCCTCCTGCACACTTGCAGAGGCAATCATAGCAAAACCTGTCTGCCTTACTGCCATAACATCCTGCTGATCTCCAAAAATGGAGAGAGCGTGAGTAGCAAGGCTTCTTGCTGTAACGTGGAATACTGCAGGGAGCATTTCGCCTGCAATTTTATACATATTAGGGATCATAAGCAGCAATCCCTGAGATGCTGTAAATGTAGAAGTTAGTACACCTGCCTGAAGGGAACCGTGCACAGCTCCGGCAGCACCGGCCTCGCTCTCCATCTCAATAACCTTAACGGTCTCTCCAAAGAGATTTTTTCTGCCGTATGCGCTCCATTCATCCACGTGCTCCGCCATAGGAGAAGAGGGTGTAATAGGATAAATGGCAGCGAGTTCGCTAAAAAGGTATGCTACGTGAGCCGCAGCTTGGTTACCATCGCAGGTAAGAAAGACTTTTTCTTTTGCCATATTGTTTAATGTTATTATTTTTCTGTTAGAAATTGTTTCCAAATATAAGCAAAAAGGGGCATTTTTACAAATCCCCCCTATTGCCGAGCTACTTTATTGTAACCCTGTGATTTTGCTCTCTGCAGGAGAGAGCTTTCTTACAAGCCCCTGCAGAACTGTTCCCGGGCCAAGTTCAACAAACTCATCTGCACCATCGGCCACCATCTTCTCTACAATCTGAGCCCACTTTACAGGATTTGTAAGCTGAATCAGCAGATTCTTTTTAATCTCCTCCGGTTCTGAATGCGGCATAGCATCAACATTCTGATATACAGGGCATATTGGCTTTACTATTATTGCCCTCTCGATAGCTTCAGCCAACTCAACCCTTGCAGGGTCCATAAGCGGAGAGTGGAACGCGCCGCCAACAGCAAGAGGCAGCACCCTCCTTGCACCGGCAGCCTTGAGAGCCTCACCGGCCTTGGCTACAGCATCAATATCGCCGCTGATAACCACCTGGCCATTAGAATTATAGTTGGCCGCAACCACAACACCTGCGGTGCCAGATGCAGTTACCTCTGCGCAAGCATCCTCTATTATTTTGTTCTCAAGCCCAAGCACAGCCGCCATTGTAGATGGCTTTAGCTCACAAGCCTTCTGCATTGCAAAGGCACGCTTGGAGACAAGGGTTAACCCCTCCTCAAAGCTGAGCGCCCCTGCCGCTGTAAGAGCAGAAAACTCTCCAAGTGAGTGGCCTGCAACCATATCTGGAGCAAAACCTGCCACACCGGCCTCGGCAGCCTTTGCAGCAAAGGCCTCACCCACCTGCTGCGGCTCGCTCTGCAAGGCAGCAAGGCACTTGGCCAATATAACCGAGTGAATAAATATAGAGGGTTGGGTAACTTTGGTCTGTTTAAGCTCATCGGCTGAGCCTGTAAACATTATATCGGATATTCTCCAGCCCAAAATCCGGTTGGCCTTCTCAAACATCTCCTTGGCCAATGGGATATTGTCATACAAATCTTTGCCCATTCCTGTAAACTGGGCCCCCTGGCCCGGAAATACAAATGCTCTCATAAAAAATAGGTTTTGGTATAATGGGGCAAAGATAGGAATAATTCTCGCTTACAATCTGTTTTTAATTTGTAAATTTGCGGTGCGCCCCCGTAGTTTAATGGATAAAATTATGGATTCCGGTTCCATCGATAGGCGTTCGATTCGCCTCGGGGGTACAAAACAGCAATAAGCCCAAAAGGCTTATTGCTGTTTTGTACCATGCGGTCTGCTATGCAGACCTCTTTAATACGCTGCTAAGCAGCGAGGCGGCACTCCGTGCCGGTCGCCAAGGCGACGGAGATTTAAATTCGGAGGCTTATTGCTGTTTTGTACCATGCGGTCTGCTGCGCAGACCTCTTTAATACGCTGCTAAGCAGCGAGGCGGCACTACGTGCCGGTCGCTAAAGCGACGGGGTTTATGCCATGTAAACCAGGATGTAGTAGAACATAATGCCGGAGGCGGTGAGTTTGAGGCCGGTGCCGAGGATAAAGCCTAAGAAGGCACCAAATGCCGACTTTATACTTTGCCCGAGCCCTTGATTGTTAAAGAGCATCTCTGCCAAAAAGGCCCCCGCTATAGTTCCTATCAAAATGCCAACCGGTGTAAAGAAGAGACCTACCAACATACCGGCCAGCGCCCCTCGGCTTGCGTAGCGGCTCCCCCCTGTGGTTTTGGTTATCCAGGCCGGCACAAAATAATCTATAACGGTTACTATAATGGTAATTACAAGCCACACTATCAATAGCTTGGAACTCATTGCCGCTCCGGTGGCGGAATCGGTTCCCCTACCCCAGAGATAGAGTACCAACATACCAAACCAACTTATAGGCGGCCCGGGGAGTACAGGAAGAATACTTCCTACTATCCCCACCACTCCAAGCACTATTGCAAGTATTATAATCAAGATACTCATATATGTAAAAACATCTGGAAAACAGAGAATTACTATTATTACTTATTATACTTTTGAAAGTTATATATTTCTCTTAACTCCTGCTGCTTCTGCGGATTTTGATGTGTAAAATAGGATCTCCAGCCAGGGCAAAAATTTATATGCCATCTCCAAAACCTGCCTATCAAAGAGCGTGGATTCTTGTGATACTTAGCTCTGAACTTACAATTTTCGCATAGATGCTTTGCCATAGCATTATTGTTTATTTTGGTTCTGCCTCTCCTGGTCCTCACTACTGATTCTCTCCCTTATTTGGGCTGCCACAGAGGTTACTGTTTTGTGCATATTGGGGAAGAAGATTTCTGTTTGAATAAAACGAGGAAATCTTATCTTTTTTAGACTTCCTCTTTTGGAGGGCTTTACTACTCTTTTTGTAACCTCTTGACGGTTAATTGGCATCTCATCTATTC
>CADBUS010000109.1 GCA_902797895.1 uncultured Bacteroidia bacterium
TAGCAGCGCAGAGGAGCTTTTCTACGGCAGAGTTAAGGCGGAGTTTGTTCTGCCGCTTATGATTTACCGCGGAGAGTATAAAAGGTGCCTCTTTTCAATAAAGTACAAGGGCAACAAAGGGCTTGGAATTGCGCTTGGTAAGATGCTCGGCAATACCCTCCTCTCTCTCCTCAGCGATAGGTTTTCCTCCTCAGCCACCGCCCCAGCCCCCATAGACTACATAGTTCCTGTGCCGCTCCATTGGCGCAAGAGAATCAAAAGAGGCTACAATCAAGCCCACATTATTGCGCAAGGTATTGTAAAGAGCTACCGCCAAAGAGGCTGCAAGCCCCCCGTAATACTCCATAGCCTTATCCGCCGCCGCGCCTTCACAGCCACCCAAACCACAAAAGATAGATTTGAACGATGGAGAAATGTAGCCTCCGCCTTTCAGATAAACCGCAAGGCACTCAAACATTTGGAACGCTTACAAGCCGGCACACAAAAAGCCCCCCATCACTCTACAAATGCAGCTTCCACAGCACACACAATCAATACAATACAGAAGACAAATGCTCCGCAAAGAGGCATCCCACACTTTCTTATAGTAGATGATGTACTCACAACAGGTGCCACCATAGAGGCCTGCGCACAGGTACTGCTCCACTCACTCCCCTTCCCCTGCCACCTCAGCATCGCCACCCTCGCCTACGTACCATAAATTCTCTTGCAATCTCCTCCTTTAATGTGTAGCATCGGCCGGATCCGGAGTCATCTCTTTGGAGATGGCATCAAGCCATTTTTGAGAGTAGCCCGGCTGGTCAGGGAATACCGGATTATTCTCGTTGTAGATGGTTTTGAAAGAGCCGTCTGCATTCTGTTTCTTTACATTGCCATCTATATACTTAACCAGCAGATACTCATCTAATTTCTTGAATTTCTTAAACATACGGTCTGCAAACTTGTTGCTCCACTCTGTAAGATAAGCCTTAACCTTATCTACAGCAGCCTTGTCGTTTGCGCCGCCGCTCTCACGCAAGATACGCTCCGCATTAGAATCAATTTCAGGTATAATCTTCAACGCTCCGTTCTCGTGCTCATCTATTGCCTTGCGCACCTCTGGAGCTACAAGATTATATCGCGAGTAAGCAAATTGAGCAATTCTGTTAAAGAGCCAGAATGCAGAGCTGTCTGAGTAGCGCACCATACTTCCGTTGCCCACCTTAAAGCAGGTAGGAGCCTCCAGGCCGCTGGAGTAAACAGGTGTAAGCGAGCTTGTTGCAGTATCATCTACTCCAAACCAGATTATTCCGCCTACTACATCAGGCAGCCAACCTCTTGCCTGGCCAAGCAGCCAAAAGCCTGTCTGCTGCGTTGCTATTGAACGCTCAAATGTGTAGCTCTTGCCTTCAGATGATTTGAAACTCATTGGCCTCCAACGGTATGGAACTTCATACGGCCCTGCGCCCAAATCGTGACTGAAATCAAAAGGAGTATTTTCAAAGTGGTCTCTCATTGCATCTGCCACATCCTTAACTGTGAGAGGGCGAGCCGGTTTGATATAGAGAGGCATTTTGTTTGCAGGGTTTGTTCCGGCTGCATAATCTACATAATCACTTGCAGGCTTATCTCCAATCATTCCGCCACCGAGTATATTAAAGAAGCTCCAAACCCTTGTCTCGCAGCCTCTTAATGTTCCAAAACTTGCAGGTGCGTATGCATCGCAGAAGCTGAACTTCTCATCCGGTCCCTCATAAAATCCACTCTGGCGAGCAAACTTTATAACATCTTTGGAATAGATACAGTTCTCTGGATCATTCAATGGGAAAGTATCTATACGTGAGCAGTTTGCGTGGCCAGAGATATATCCGTCAGGAATACGCACTGCAACCCAAACTGCGCCCTTGTTCTGATTTTTTCCATTCTTATCCAGCTTCACCCCCTTGCCCACAATCTCCATAATCCAAGCCTCGTTCTTGTCTGCAATGGAGAATGATTCTCCGCTTGAACAGTAGCCGTAGCTATCCATCATTTCTGCGATAACCTTTATGGCCTCTCTTGCTGTCTTTGCCCTCTGGAGAGTGAGGTAAATAAGTGAGCCATAGTCTATTCCACCGGTAGTATCTATAAGCTCATTGCGCCCCCCAAAAGTGGTTTCTGTAATTATGAGCTGATGCTCGTTCATATTGCCGAGAGTGGAATAGGTCTGAGCTATCTGAGGTATATCCATAAGATAGCGGCCGCTATCCCACTCATATACCTGAATCATAGTACCCTTTGGCCATCTGCCGCCTTTATGATTATAGAGCTCTCCGTATGTAACGTGTGAGTCTGCTGCGTATGTAACCATAACAGAGCCGTCTGCCGAAGCCCCTTTGGTAACTATAATGTTTGTACAAGCGTTGGAATCTGCTGAAAAGAAGGTAAATACTATCGCGAGTAACAATGCAATACCCTGTGCAGAAAAGTGTTTGTAAGATTTCATATAATTTTTGTTATTATGTTTCCTACAAAAATATGAAAAATGATTTGCAGAATAAAAATAGTTCTTATAATTCTGCATCTGTACGAAAAGATAAAACAATAAGAATTTGAATATTAGATTTGCGGGTCTATCCGTAAAAAACTATTTTTTTAAGCAAATTATTCAGGCCCCAAATAGTTGATTTGGGGCTATTTTTATCTCACCTTGTAATAATTTAATAAAGAGAGGTGGGTATGGGAACTTTTTCTACGACACAGCAACAGCAACAAATACTTGCTTTTGCATACATCCCTAAGTATGATTTAGCTTTTCAAGCTCTGGCAGATATGGCTGATCCGGAAGAGTGGGATTTTTCTAACTCTCCCAACCCCGATTTAGCACTTGTCGCACATAAAATAGACAACACCACATATACCGCCAGAACTTGCCTTAGTCTTAAAATGGCTTATAATAATGCCCGATTAATCGTTAAGCCACAAAGTTCTTGGCTGAAACCTTAGTGCCATTTAGGTTAATTTCTTAAATTCGTGGCGGTAAACATTGTGTTAGAAAATGAAATTCAAATCTTTTTTAATAGTTCTGATGGCCGCTGCAATGGTGGCAATATGCTCATCTACCGCTTTTGCACAGCAAGGAGGTGAGAATAAGATGCCTGAGCCGGAAGAGTTGGCTTCCAAGCAGTTCAAGGCCCTAAAGAGCAGAATGGAGAGCTACAAACAACCCCTAACCCCTGCTCAAGAGTTTTATGTAGATTCTATACTGCTTGCCCACTACACCGGAGTGAGGAGCTCGTTTGAAGATTTGCACAAATCTGGAATGAACAGTGAGGGCATATATCTGAAAAGCAGCGAGTTATGGCAAGAGAAAACCCGCGCAGCAATGCAGAAGTTTCTTTCTGAGCAGCAGTACATTATATTTTTACGCTCCATAGGCAAAGGGCGGGAATACAAGAGAGGCAAGGATGGAAAGTTCTACCTAAAATCTGAACTGAAAGGCAAAAAAGAGTAATTAAAAAAGTTGCAGCAGAGTAGCAAAAAGGAGGTTCACAGTGTTGGATTTTATAAATATTCATCTGATAGATATACTCGACATTATTTTAGTTGGGTTGCTTATCTTTCAGATATACAAGCTGATAAGAGGTACTGCGGCTATGAGCATATTTGTGGGAATAATCGTTCTATACTTTATATGGCTCATTGTTAAGACTTTACGGATGGAGCTGCTCTCTGCAATAATGGGGCAGGTATTGGGAGTTGGTGTGTTGGCAATTATCATCATCTTCCAACAGGAGATACGCCGCTTTCTTATTCACTTGGGTAACAACTCTTTGCATACAGGCAAAAAGAACGCCATAACTCGTAAGCTCTTTGGAGGCCGCTCACGCGTTGTCTCTTTGGATACTTTGGAGCAACTCACCCAGGCGGTAAGCAAAATGAGTGAGACAAAAACAGGTGCGCTTATTGTAATGATAAATCGCTCATCGCTTGAATTTGTGATAGAGACAGGAGACCGTATAGATGCCAATGTAAACAAGCGGCTGATAGAGAATATCTTTTTTAAGAACTCTCCTCTTCACGATGGGGCGCTCATTATGAGCACAACCAAATTGATAGCAGCACGCTGCACCCTCCCTATAACCGAGCGGCAGGATATTCCACCTCAATATGGAATGCGCCACAGGGCCGCCATCGGAATCTCTGAACAGAGCGATGCCGCCGTAATTGTAGTTTCTGAAGAGACCGGAGGAATCTCCTTCATACAAGACGGAGAGCTCAAAACCATCACAAGCATCACCGAACTCCGCATAGCAATAGAAAACTGCTACTCCCAATAGATTCTTCGCCCTACCCCAGCCGGAAAACAAATTCTTATTCTTACTTTTGTAGTTACATAAGGCAGAATATGGCAAAAAAAGAGAACAGTTGGAAGAAAAGGGAGGGGGTGGTTTTCTCCACCAACCCTAACTTTAACTATAATGAACCGTCTGATAACGAGAGCGTTGCTGAAACACTTCCGCCACAGATGCAGAACCTTGTTGTGAGTATGGAACGGAGCGGCCGAGCAGGCAAACAGGTTACAATTGTAAAAAAGTTTGTTGGCTCAGATGAGGCTCTTACCGATTTGGGCAAGACTCTGAAAACCAAGTGCGGAGTGGGAGGAAGCGTTAAGGAGGGAGAGATTATTCTGCAGGGAGACTGCCGCGATAAGGCAGTTGCTTTGCTAACGCAGATGGGCTATAAGGCAAAACGCGGAAACTAAGAGGCGGCTATGTTTGATATGTTGGGCAACAGCTTTGAGAATTTTACCAATTTGGGGGTTGTGGTTTTACTGCTAATCCTCTTTGTTGCCACAATGAACTATATCTATGAGGGGGTGGCAGAATCATTTGAGGCAACACTCAACAGCCGCCGCCAAGAGGAGATTGAAAACGACCTCACCCAACGCCGCAGCCGCGATATTGCAGCCTCTCTGACAACACTAATCGCCCTCTTTTGCTTTATCTATACGGCAGATTTTCAGATTCTTAGCGAGAGCAGGTTCTCCCTGCCGCAGCAGACTATGCCCGCCTCAGTAAACTTTATTGCAGTAGTTTTGCTGATACTCTTCTATCTGATACTCCGCTGGGCTGTGCTAAAAACATTAGACTATGTAAATCAAACCGGCATATTCTCTTTTATAAACCGCACAAGCAGAATCTACATTACCATATCTTCTGTAGCTGTAATTGTGGGTGCAATTATAAACTATATGCTGCACAACAATGTTCCCAACTTCTTTCTCTTTTGGGGATTGGTTGTTATGGGAATTGCCTGGCTGCTCTATATCGCAACCGTTACAAAACTGCTTATAAAAAACAAATTTTCTATTTTTTTCTACATTTTATATCTTTGCACCCTTGAAATTTTACCGGTTGTTTTGCTCTTAAAAGCAATTTGAAATGAAGATACAGAGAATTTTAATAGCACAGCCTGGGCAAGCAAGTGCAAACCCAAGCTATGCGCATCTTATTAACAAATACGGAGTTAAGATAGATTTTCAGCCCTTTTTCAGTATGATTCCTCTCACCACGAGAGAGTTTATGACTCAAAAGGTAAATATTCCGGACTACAGCGCTATAGTATTTTCATCCAAAGGGGCCATAGATGCTTTCTTTAAGCTCTGTGCCGATATGAGAATAAAAATGCCCGATTCTCAGAAGTATTTCTGCACCTCAGAGAGCATATCATACTATCTGCAAAAGCATATCATATACAGAAAGAGGAAGATATTTTTTGGAGATGGCTCATTTGCCTCTGTAGTTAAGCTGGCGCGGTTAGACAAGCATAAAAATGAGAGATTTTTGATTGCTACTCCCGATACCTCATACCCTGAGTGGATTGCAATGTTCAAGATGGCAGGTCTTAACTTTGCATCTGCGGTTGTAGCAAAGTTTGTACACAACAACATAAAAAACATAAAACTTACGGACTATCAGCTGGTTGCACTCTATAACAGTTTGGATATTAGCTCATTAAAGGAGAATTTCCCAGACTTTAAGCAGAATGGTACCAAGTTCATTGCATTTAGCTCCGGAGTTAGAAAGGCTATGCAGGAGGCCGGCCTCAACTACACAATAACAGGGCCTACCAAGGAGTTGCCATCTATGGCAAACGCCATAGAGAAACTTATAAACGAGCCAAATTTTGTGCAGACAGAGCTGCCGCAAGAGCCTGTAAAAGTGCCGTTTGTATTAGAGGAGCCAAAGAGAAGGCGCAGCTCCAAAAAGAGCGAGCCTCAGCCCAAAGAGAAGAGTGCTCCAAAGGCTGCTGCAACGGCTGTAAAAAAAGCTGCAACGGCAAAGAAAGCCGCACCGGCAGCTAAAAAAGCCGCACCTGCTGCAAAAAAGGCCACACCGGTAAAGAAAGCCGCAACGCCTGCAAAAAAGGCCACGCCGGTAAAGAAAGCCGCAACGCCTGCAAGAAAAGCTACGCCGGTAAAGAAAGCCGCAACAGCTGCAAAAAAGGCTGCGTCGGTAAAGAAAGCTGCAACAGCTGCAAAAAAGGCTGCGCCGGCTAAAAAAGCTACGCTGGCTAAAAAGAGTACGGCAGCCAAAAAGCCTACTGCAACCAAGAAGAAATAGGCAAAACAGATGCCTCTTAATCTCGATAGAAAAAGATTTTCAAAAAAAGAGCGGTTAAAATCTAACAAACAGATTCAACAGCTGATTGCACAAGGGCGGCGTTATAGCGCACAGCCTTTGATGTGCCGCTATCTTTTTGTTGAGAGCCCAAGCCACAATGTTTGCAAGGTTATGGTCTCCGCTCCTAAAAAACTGCATAGGAAAGCTGTAGATAGGAATCTTATAAAACGCAGAATAAGAGAGGCTTATAGGCTCAACAATAAAGCTCTTTACTCCAAGTTCCAAAACTCTCCGAGCGGCGGAGTTATTCTCAGCCTTACATATATTTCAAAGGAGATTGTAAGCTATAAGCAGATAGAGAGCGCGGTTGTAAAGATTCTCTCCCACATAGAGAGCTCCATAGCCGCCCCTACCACCAAGCAGCAACCGCTCCAACAGCCGCAGCAGGAGAGCGCAAAACCGAGAGCCATAAACAAAATCCTTTCAGCCCCCTTCATATTGCTCGTTAAGTTTTACCAGAAATTTATCTCCCCATACAAACCCTCATCTTGCAGATTCACACCAACCTGCTCCCAATATGCAATAGAGGCTTTCAAAAAGTATGGGCCAATAAAGGGACTCTACCTCGCTATAAAGAGGCTGTTCAGATGCCATCCGTGGGGTGGAAGCGGCTACGATCCTGTGCCTTAAACCATTACACGCCGTAAAAGCGCCGGTAGATAGGAGCCCTGTCTTCAAACTCCTTTGTCAGCGAGTCTATATCATCTACTGCAACATCCGAGAGGGTGAGCATTATAAGCCCATCCACACAGTAGTTAAAATCGGGATCCACATTAAACTCAATAATTTTAGCCCCCAGTTTAAGGTATTTTTTTAGCAAAGAGGGCAAACGATACTTGTTCTCGCTCTGGCGCAGAAGGAAGCGGTCAAACATCTCAAGATTAGTCGATTTTCCTGCCAGCAACTCCTCCGGATTCTCTCCTCCAAAATCTGTCTCAAACGGACTCTTTGCACTTACCATAGGGCTATACTGCGGCGAGTTATGGTACTTGCGCAGATAATATACCATAAGGCTTCTGTAACGCATAGGGTACCAAGAGCTTATGCTCACAGGCCCCAAAAGGTATTTATACTCCGGATATTTGATGGTTACATACAGAATACCCTTTATAAGAAGCAACAATGCTATTGTATCTTTCTGATGGGAAAGGCTTACAAAGCTCCTTCCAAGTTCAATGGTATCTGCCAAAACAGGGCTGAACTCCTCCTTAAAGTTAAAGAGGGTAGTGATGTAAAAACCCCGCATACCGCCGTGTTGCTCCATTATCTCTCTCCCTAACCCTATTCTGTAGGCCCCTACCAAGCTCTTTGTGCTCTTATTCCAAAGTACCAGATGCTTGTAGTAGCTGTCAAAAGAATCTGTATCCAACTCCTTGCCTGTTCCCTCGCCAACAGCTCTGAAAGCCTCTTCCCTACGAATGGCAATCTCCTTCATAAGATTAGGAATCTGCTCATAGCTAAACAGATAGCACTCCAAAGGCTCTATCTCAAACAGCATCTCACTACGATGCCGCAGCAACTCTTCCTCTATTAGTGCAATATCCGGAGAGGAGGCTATTGGTACGTATGAACTATTCTCACCCTGCATTATCATAGTTGCTATCGTTTTTATTGATTAACTTTGCATATATCTATTTCTTATGCAACCGCCATACAAAGATAGAATAAAAAAAGAAATAATACCCCTTCTGCCCCATCAGCCCGGAGTATATCGCTTTTATGACAATGGCGGCAAAATTATATATGTAGGCAAAGCAAAAGACCTCAAAAAGAGAGTAAGCTCCTACTTTGTAGCTCCCAACAGGCTAAATACCAAAACATTGAGACTGGTAAGCCAGATTGCGGAGATAAAATATACTGTGGTGGAGAATGAGCAGGATGCCTTTCTTTTGGAGAATAATCTTATAAAAGAGAATCAGCCAAAGTACAATATATTGCTTAAAGACAGCAAGACCTATCCTTGGATATGCCTTAAAAATGAGCCATTTCCGCGCCTATTCACCACGCGCAGAATTGTAAAGGACGGCTCTCTCTACTTTGGCCCATACAGTAGCGCCCATTATGCTCACAGCCTTATAGAACTGCTCCACTCGCTTTTTAAGCTAAGAGACTGCAACCTTAAACTAACTTGTGGGGAGATAAAAAAAGGACGGTTCAAGGAGTGCCTTAACTATCATATTAAAAAGTGCGAAGCTCCCTGCATCGGCAAAATTTCTGAACAGCAATATCTCACTAATATAGAGAGCATTAAATCTATACTAAAGGGCAATACGGCTGCAATGATACGCCACTTTAAGGAGCAGATGAACAGTTGCGCCGCAAATCTTGACTTTGAGGCTGCCCAAGCTAACAAAGAGAAGATGGAGCTGCTGAATGCCCACTATAACAAGTCGCTTATTGTGCAGCCGAGCCTAACCAACTTGGATATTTTCTATATCACAACCGCTCCGGCCACAGAGAGCGCGGAGCCAACCTCAGCATTCGGCAACTATATGAGAGTGTGCCAAGGATGTATTACCCAAGTACTTAACCTTGAGTTGAAGATTGGAGCAGATGAGGCGCAGGAGGATATTCTCACTCGGTTTATGATGGGAGTTTATGATATACTCCGCACATCTGAAACCCTGCCAAGCAGAGAGATTATTGTACCCTTTCCGCCATCGGGAAATCTGCTTCCGCAGGAGTACAACATTCATATTCCGCTAAGAGGAGATAAGCTGGCCCTATTGGAGCTCTCAAAAAAGAATGCCAGGGAATTTATGCTCCAAACACTTAAACAGCAGGCTCTTAAAAACCCTCAAGATAAGATGGCGGTTGGAGTTCAGATGCTCCAAAAAGATCTCAACCTTAAAAGAGCCCCTATCCATATTGAGTGTTTCGATAACTCCAACACTCAGGGCACCAATCCTGTAGCCTCTTGCGTAGTATTCAGGGATGGAAAACCGAGCAAAAAAGATTACCGCAAATTCAAGATAAAAACGGTTGTTGGAGCAAATGATTTTGCCTCTATGTATGAGGTTGTTACAAGAAGATACTCCCGCTTGTTGGAGGAGGAGAGAGAAAATCCGGAGCAAGAGCTTCTGCCGCAACTGATAGTTGTGGATGGCGGAAAGGGGCAGCTTGATTTTGCCTACAAGGCACTTGTAGATTTAGGTATTGCAGAGAGGGTTCCAATAATAGGAATTGCAAAGAGGCTGGAGGAGCTGCTGCGCCCTGGCGATCCCAATCCACTCTTTTTGGATAAGAATTCTCCGTCGCTCAAGATAATTATGCAGCTCAGAGACGAGGCGCACCGCTTTGGAATAACTTTCCACAGAAGCCTCAGAAGCAAGGGGCAGATAAACTCAGAACTCTCTGAAATACCGGGCATTGGAGAGATTTCCGCCCAAAAGCTGCTCCAAAAATTCAAAAGTGTGAAAAGGATTAAGGAGGCAGATTTAGAGCAGTTGCAAGAGGTTGTTGGAAAGAGGGCTGCCCAAAAGATTACCGCCTATTTCCGCAAAAGCCAAAACTCAAACTCGTAGCTCCCTACTGCATCTTCTCCCAAATAATGCGTATGCGGCAGGTCTCCCTCTCATCCGGAATCATCTGGGTTATTTTGTAAGCATCTGTATAGCAGTTCCGTAACTCATAGGGAGCCTCTTCTGAATTGGGCTCTTTTGTAATAAGCCTGTTTATTCTGATTGGAATCTCGCACCGCCCCTCAAGTATATATGCCATATCTATTCTCTTGATACAATGCTCTTTATGCCAACTGAGCGGATATGTATCCAACAGATGATCTATATATTTGATGCTGTTTATATGGCCATTGAAATCTATATCGCTAAAATAGATTGGCACCTCTCTTACAAGCGTGCTCTCCCTTACTGCTATTCGCGATGGCTTCTCAATGGGAGGGGAGATTGGGGCTCCAAACTCTGTAAACTCCTCTTTTACAATAAAATCCTCTATGCTGTTAAAACGCTCTGCAAAGAATGGAACCACAGGGCCGCGCTCAACACTATATAAATCTACAGCCTTGCGCGTGGTCATATCCATCATAGCCCAGATGCTTCTTCCATATCCCACCGTCTCCCCTTCAATAACCAAACGGAAATTACGACTTGTGGAGAGGGTAGTAACCCCCTCCACCCAAGTCTCTATTGTAATGATTTGATGCCGTTGCGGTATCTTGCTCATTTGTACCGCAAAACGAGAGAGCACCCAGGTCTTGCCAATATCGTTAAGATACTCAGTGCCAAAGCCCCTCTCTGTGGAATGGGAATCGGCAGAGGCCAGCATCATATTGAGCAAGTGGCTGAATCTTAGCTGCCTGCGCAAGTTACACTGATACTGTTCTATCTTAAACGAATAGCCGGCGGCCTTACCAGCAACTGCCATTGCAAGAGGTGTTATACGGTCATTATCTCCTTCTCCTTGGCACTCACCAACTCATCCACCTTCTTTGTGTAAGATTCCGTATGTTTCTGAATCTCAGCCTCTGCATCTTTGCAGACATCCTCGCCAAGCCCATCTTTCTTGAACTTCTTGTGAGCCTCAACCACATCTCTGCGGGCATTTCTGATACTCATTTTGGCATTCTCGCCAACCGAGCGTGCCTGCTTGCAAAGCTCCTTGCGCCTCTCCTCTGTGAGTGGCGGTATATTGATTCTCACATTCTCCCCATTGTTTATTGGTGTAAAGCCGAGGTTGGCATCCATAATGGCCTTTGTGATTATAGGAGCCATCTTCTTCTCCCAAGGCTGCACAATCATACTCTTTGTATCAGGTGTTGATACAGAGGCAATTTTTGGAATCGGTGTAGGAGTTCCGTAGTAATCAACCATTACACTGTTAAGTATTGCAGGATTGGCTTTGCCCGCCCTGAAATTCTTGAGCTCCTCCTCCAGGTGCAAGATGGCATTCTCCATCTTCTCTACTCCCTGGGCAATGTTCTCTTTAGAAACAGAAATCTCCATAATATACTTTTTTAATTATAATCAGTTAGTTGTTACTCCTTTACAATGGTGCCGACATTCTCTCCGGCAAGCAGGCGGTTAAGATTTGCAGGCTCGGTCATATCAAATACCACTATTGGCACATTGTTCTCTTTGCAAAGAGCAAAGGCGGTTTGATCCATTACCTTCAAATTGTCTGCCATAGCCTTTGTAAAGGTGAGAGTATCGTATCTTTTTGCATTTGGATTCTTCTTAGGATCAGAGTCATAAACCCCATCAACTTTGGTTCCCTTAAGCAGAGCATCTGCATCTATCTCGCAAGCTCTTAGGGCAGAAGCGGAGTCTGTAGTAAAGAACGGGTTACCTGTTCCACCGGCAATTATTGCCACTCCACCGGCCTCAAGCACCTCCATAGCCCTCTCCTTGGCATAATATCTTGCAAAAGGCTCCATAGGTAGAGCGGTAAATACCTCCGCATTTATCCATCTCTCCTTTATGAACATAGCAAGTCCAAGGCTGTTTATTACGGTTGCAAGCATACCCATCTGATCTCCCTTTACGCGGTCAAATCCCGCCTTTACGCCGTTTACGCCTCTGAATATATTGCCTCCGCCAACCACAATGGCTATCTGTACACCGGATTTTACCGCCTTGGCAATCTCCTCTGCGTAGGATTTCAAAACATTGGGATTTAGTCCAACCCCATCAGCATTGCCCATAGCCTCACCGCTGAGCTTAAGTAAAACTCTTTTGAATTTCATATCTGCAACCTTTTTAATCAACATAAGAATCAGAAGCCTCCCGATTCAAGGCATAAAAATAACAATAATTTCAAAAACCAAGAGAGTTCACATTTTCTTTGTTTATCAAAAAAAGGTGCTTATATTGCAATGATTTTTAGAACAATTTTTGAATTTATATAGGTTTGATTTATGGCTAATATATTCACAACATCTATCGGGAAGAAGGTAATAATGAGCTTGAGCGGATTCTTCCTAATTTTCTTTATCACTTTGCACGCCCTTTTGAATGGCGCGTATCTTATTTCCGGAGAGGCTTTTAACCAGGTTTGCGAATTTATGTCTTTGCCGGTTATCAAGGTTATGGTGCCTGTTTTGGCATTTGGTTTCATTATCCATATCGTATATGCCTTTGTACTCTATTTCAATGATTATAAGGCACGTGGAAAGGAGAGATATGCTGTAGCAAACAAAACCAAGGCAGATGGCTGGGCCTCCAAGAATATGCTTGTTTTAGGAGGGTTGGTGCTCATTGGCCTTGCCCTTCACCTTATGGATTTTTGGGCCAAGATGCAGCTTAGAGAGTTTATGGGCCAAGAGCCTCTCACAGGTGTGCAGGCTATGAATGAGACATTCCGCAATGTGTGGATTTACATTATGTACATCGTTTGGTTTGTGCTTTTGTGGCTCCATCTCAACCACGGCTTTTGGAGTGCGTTCCAGTCTATGGGTTGGAACAATACACAATGGCTTAACAGACTTAGAGTTATAGGTTATATCTACTCAACCACATTAGTGCTTATCTTTATTGCAGTTGCAACAAAGGCCTACTTCTTTGGTGGTGCGGCAAGCTGCTGCGCATAGGCTCTAAACAAAAAGAGAACTTATTATATAATCTGATATAAAAAAGCTGTTGGGGTGTATTCTGTATCTTGCAGGATGCACCTCTTCTATTATAACACCCTCTTTGATAAACCTTTGCAGAGCAGGTTGGATTGTATTGAACAGCTCTTGTGATAGTGCTCCTTTTTCTATTCCATCACTTTGCCTAAGCCCAAGCATTAAAGTCTCGTTGAATATCTCCTTTTCACTCAAATGCTCACTCTCTATAATATTCTCAAAAAGAGAGCGTTCTCTGCCATTATAAAAGTTGCAATAGCGCTCCGTATCTGCAATGTTCCACTCTCTGGTATCTGCCACAAAGGAGTGAGCAGATGGCCCAAGTCCCATATAAGGCACTCTTTTCCAATAGTTTGAGTTGTGTCTTGAAATAAAATCTCCTTCGCGAGCAAAATTGGAGATTTCATATTGGATGTAACCGGCGCCACCAAGCAACTCTTGCAAAAGAGCATACTGCCCCCTGCAAATTTCCTCATCCGGCAGAGAAAAAGCACCGCTTTCACAAAGCTTTTCCAATTCTGTACCGGCATCTATACTAAGCTGATAAGCAGATATATGCTCCGGCTGCAACTCTATAAGCCGCTCTATATTATCTCTCCATTGCTCCATAGTTAGAGCCGGATAGCCGAATATCAGATCCAAGCCTATATTCCCAAAACCTGCCGCTCGCAAAATATTGAAGGCCTCAACAGCCTCGCTGCTGCGGTGGCGCCGCCCCATCCAAATAAGATGCTCATTGCAAAAAGATTGCACTCCCATACTTATTCTGTTTACACCCAACTCTTTAAGAACTTTTGCATACTCCGGAGTAATATCATTGGGATTTACCTCCATAGTAAACTCAAACTCGCCGCAACATTGAGTGGTAAAGGCGTGGGGAGCAAAATCAAAGCTGCCACAAAGAGCCTCTTTTATGCCGCTCAGCTCCTGTGCACTCAATAGCGAGGGGGTGCCACCGCCTATGTAGAGAGTTGAAATTTTGCAGTTTTCTCCACTACCCGAACGAGAAAAAAAATCTCTGCGCCTTTGGATTTCTTCTTTAAGCGCAGAGATATAATCTGTTACAGCTCCTCTTTGAGCAAAGCTCTTTGGATTAGAGTAAAAGCCACAGTAAATACACTTTGACAGGCAAAACGGAATATGCAGATAGATTCCTGCCATCCGCTACCTCAAAGAGAGTAGTGCGGAGCCCAATTTACCCTTTGTGGAATAGGCCTCAACGGTATATGTACCCTTCACAAACTCATAATCCTCTCCCGGGCTGAAATAGATGCTTATATCCAACTCTTCTCCCTGATAATCAACCTCTCTGGAGGCAGAGTAGATAAGTTGCTCGCCAGCACACTCAAATACCTGCTGACCGCCGTTTGTCATAAGTATTCCCTCCGGATCTTTAATCCTTATGTATATGGTCATATAGCCTGTTTTGGCTATATCGTTAGCAACCAAAGAGAGATTTGTTTTGAGCTGGGTTACTCTGGTTGAGCGGTTAGACTCTGCACCTCTGCTATTTAGCCCAATAAGAGTTATACCGCGCCCCTTTACAGAAGAGCCTTTGTCCAACTGCTTCTCTTGCTCTGCAGATTTCTCTTTAAGCTCCTGATACTTTGTTGTGGTTTCAGCAATCTGCTTCTTAGCCTCGGTTGCCTCCTCTTTGAGAGCTATATTCATCTGATTGAGAGAATCTATCTGCTTTATGTAGCTTCTCATTATGGAGCGCAGAGTGCCAAGCTCCTGCTCATATTTTTTAAGTTGCTGCTGATTTGTGGCCTCAGTCTTGCGCACCTTCTCAATAAGCTGTGCAACCTTCTCTCTTTCAACCTGCAACTGTGTATTTATGGTATCATTGGTTGATGAGAGGGATGCATAATCTTGTTGGAGTTGTGTCATCTGGTCTGTAAGAGCCTGCTTATCTACGGTGAGAACCTGAACATCCTCCTTAAGCTCAGTCTTTTTGGTAAGTTGATAAATAAGAATACCCGCAAGCACCAACACCAAAGCAGAGAGTACGCCTATTATTACTTTCAGTTTTTTCTCCATAACATTCTCTTTTTAATTATTCTTTTCAAGTGTTATAGCGTACAAAAGTACCAATAAATAGTTACTTTTGCACACCTTTATAGATAAACTTTAACAATAAGTTAACAATGGTTGGAAAATATATTTTACGCTCTGTTAAAAGCTTTATTTTGGTTGCAGTTCTGTTCTGCATAGTTGTACTTATTATGTATTACTTTACAGAACACGATGCAAATTTGAGGCCATGGGATCTTTTCCTTTGGAAACAGGTAGTTGCATTTCTATTGGCATACGCTGTAATATACCCTATGATTGGCTACTCTAAGAGAGAGGTTGCAGCAGGCTCTGTATCAGGAGATTCCAATAACTCACTTACCTGGAGCGAGATTGCCTCAATTATGAAGGATTTGAACTTCAAACCATCTGAGCAGATTTTGTCCGGCAATAATACTTTTGCAGAGGTTCAAACTCGCAAATTTCACAACAACAGCACAATAATCCGCTTTTTAAGACTCTTTGAAGATACTCTTACATTTACCTTCAAAGATGGACTGCTCTCTATTGAGGGGCAGAGAAAAGATGTAGTAAGAGCTGTCAGCAGAATTGAGTGGTATATAAGAAAGAAAAGCGAAAAGTAAAAATCTTACTATTCACTCTAAACAAAATCTCGTAACTCTGAACGCACTCTCGTCACTCTGAGCAACGCGAAGAGTCTTGAGGAAGAAGATTCTTATTAACGGAGCAAGAACAGCACAGTCTCAGCCGCAGACATCCGCTTGTCGGCTAGTCAAGGCTGGGAGCTGTGCTGTCTGCGGAGTTGTAGACTCATTAATAGATTCTTCGCTTCGCTCAGAATGACGGTAAGTTACCTTCTTTATTTTGTAACAAGAGTGCCGGTTTGGCCTCGTAGTGCATCTTTTGCCTTTTCAAGCGAGGTAATAAGAGCCTTGCCCCCCTCTGTGTTCTCCACAAAGCTGATGCAGCTCTCCACCTTTGGAAGCATACTGCCCGGAGCAAAATGGCCTTCCTCTATATACTGCTTTGCCTGAGCTATGCTCATACTGCTTAAATCCTGCTGATCCGGCTTGCGGAAGTTTATGGAAACCTTCTCTACCGCCGTTAGAATAACAAGCATATCGGCCTTTAAATCCAAAGCGAGTTTAGCGCTTGCACGGTCTTTGTCTATAACCGCTGCAACTCCCTCATAATCACCCTTTGTCTTCTCAACTACAGGTATTCCTCCGCCACCAACGGTTATTACAATGGTGTGCATATCGAGCAGCTGCTCTACCACAGGAAGCTCTACAATTTTCGCAGGTATAGGAGATGGCACTACTCGGCGATAACCCCTTCCTGCATCCTCTACAAATGTGTAGCCTGTTTGGGAGGCGATGCGCTCCGCATCCTCCTTGCTATAGAACATTCCAACCGGCTTTGTAGGTTTTTGGAACGCGCTATCATTCTTATCAACAACCACTTGTGTAACAATAGCCGCACAAGGTTTATTTATTCCGCGGGCTGCAAGTTCTCTTTGAACTGCCTGCTGCAGATGGTAGCCTATATAGCCCTGTGTCATTGCACCGCACTCAGGGAAAGGCATTGCCGGAGTTCCGCCGCCATTATTGGCAGAGTACTCAAAAGCGAGATTCACCATTCCCACCTGCGGACCATTACCGTGCCCTATTACAACATCATACCCCTCCTCTACAAGATCCACTATGGTGGAAGCTGTATTTTTAACGAGCTGCAACTGCTCTTGAGGCGTATTTCCAAGAGCATTTCCGCCCAAAGCTATTACTAAACGTTTGCTCATAATTTTCTGTTTCTTAAATCTTAGCGTATGGAAAAGAAAAACCAAACTCCCATTCTCAAAAAAAGAGTGGGAGCTTTGATATGTTTGTAACTATTTACTGTTGAGCTACTTTAAGGTTGCGTACATAACAGCCTTTATGGTATGCATACGGTTCTCTGCCTCGTCAAATACCTTAGACTGCTTACTGCGGAATACCTTGTCTGTAACCTCCATCTCCTTAAGACCAAACTTCTCATAAATCTCTTTACCGATAGTTGTCTCAAGATCGTGGAAAGATGGAAGGCAGTGTAGGAAGATTGCGTTTGGATTGGCATTCTTCATAACAGCTTCGTTTACCTGGTAAGGTTTGAGCAATTTGATTCTCTTCTCCCAAAGCTCTGCTGCCTCACCCATTGAAACCCAAATATCTGTATAAATCACATCTGCATTCTTTGTTCCCTTCTTAACATCGTCTGTAAGGGTAATTGTGCAACCGTTCTCCTTTGCTATCTTGGTGCAGGTATCAACAAGTTTCTTATCAGGCATATTGGCCTTTGGTCCGCAAGCCACAAAGTTGATTCCCAACTTTGCAGAAACCACCATCAATGAGTTTGCCACGTTGTTACGTGCATCGCCCATAAATACCATTGTAAGCCCCTTATAATAGCCAAAGTTCTCCTGTATTGTAAGAACATCAGCAAGCATCTGTGTAGGGTGGAAATCTGTAGTAAGACCATTCCATACAGGCACACCTGCATACTTTGCAAGATCCTCAACAATCTGCTGGTCAAAGCCGCGGTACTCAATACCATCATACATTCTTCCAAGCACCTTTGCGGTATCCTCCAATGACTCCTTCTTACCCATCTGAGAAGAGCCCGGATCGAGGTATGTTACTCCCATACCCAAATCGTTTCCGGCAACCTCAAAAGAGCAACGGGTACGTGTAGACGTTTTTTCAAACAGGAGCACTATATTCTTGCCCTGCAGATACTTGTGAGGAGTATTTGTACGCTTGAGATTCTTGAAATCCTTAGCGAGTTCCAAAAGGTACTGAATCTCCTCTGTGGTGAAGTCCAATAATTTTAAGAAACTTCTACCAGATAAACTTTTTGGCATAAAATCTATAATATTTGATAATTAAAGCGCAAAGGTATAATATTTGGCAATATCTGCTACGCCTTAGTCAAAAAAAATCTTGGGGCTTTCAAAAAAAGCCTCTCTATTTTAGCACAACATTCTCTGTACTAACAATTCTCTCGCAGTAGTGACATCTAAATGCGCTCACATTCTTATCTATACAATGGAACTGAGTACGCATCGGCTCATTGTTGCTGATACACTTAGGATTATTGCACTTTACTATATCTATCAGATTTTCCGGCAGTTCTACCTTGTGCTTTTCAACCACCTCAAAATCTTTGATGATGTTTATCACGGCATTAGGAGCTATAACTGCTATTCTGTTGAGAATCTCCTTTGGCAACTCCACATCTGCAATTTTTATCAGCCCCTTCTTTCCCATACTGCGGCTATCCAAGTTATTACCAATGGTAATCCCCTTTTCAATACTCTCAAGGCCCAATATATTCACAACCTTAAAAAGTGAAGAGCAAGGTATATGATCTATCACAATACCGTTCTGCAAAGCTGCCACGGCAAGTTCTTTTTTTGTCTGATTATTCATCTTCTTCTGTTTTAAGAGTTTGGTTTTACACTAAAGACCTAAGGCTCTGCAAAGAATTGCCTCACGAGTATAAAGGCCGTTCAAAGCCTGCTCAAAATAGTATGCCTGCGGTGTATCGTCCACATCTTGTGCAATTTCTGTTACACGAGGGAGCGGATGCAAAACGCGCAGATTAGGCTTACAGCCCTTTAACATACTTGCTGTAAGAGTATATACATTCTTAACCCTCTCATACTCCATAAGATCGCTAAAGCGCTCACGCTGTACGCGAGTCATATAGAGAATATCTGTTTGGTTTATTATCTGCTCGCTGAAATCTGCTGTCTCCTCATACTCAATACCCAACTTTTTACAGAACTCTTTATACTGCTGCGGCATCTTAAGCTCGTTGCAGGCCACAAACTTAAAGCGCGGATTAAAGAAGCGCATAGCCTCCAACAGAGAGTGTACCGTACGGCCGTACTTAAGGTCTCCCACCATTGTAATAGTAAGATTATCAAGCGTTCCCTGTGTTTGATAGATGGTGTACAAATCCAACATCGTTTGAGTTGGGTGCTGATTAGAGCCATCTCCGGCATTTATGATAGGCACCTTTGAGATTTCGCTTGCATAGCGTGCTGCACCCTCCAAAGGGTGACGCATTACAATCAAATCTGCATAGTTGGCCACCATCATAATGGTATCCTTCAAGCTCTCTCCCTTAGACTGGCTGCTTGTACTTGCATCACTAAATCCGATTACACGCCCACCAAGGCGGTTTACTGCTGTTTCAAAACTCAAGCGTGTGCGAGTGGAAGGCTCAAAAAATAAAGAACCCACCACCTTTCCATCTAAAATGTTTTGGTTTGGGTTCTTTTCAAATTGCTGGGCACGCTTTAGTAGTGCCAAAATCTCCTCTTTGGCAAGATCGGAGATAGATATTAAATTACGGTTTTGCATATAGCTTTGATTTTACCGTTTACAAAGATAGATAAAACTATCTTTACTATCAGCAGACAAATCAAAGAAGTTTTCAACAATTTTACATACGACACTTATTATCACTCTCTAACTCCCCCCTCTATCACTCTGAAACCCTCTGTCCACTCTGAAGGCTTCTGTCACTCTGAAGGCTTCTGTCACTCTGAACGAAGTGAAGAGTCTTACGAATGGATAAACTCCTAACAGATTCTTCGCTAACGCTCAGAATGACAGAGGAGTGAAGAGTGACGATAAGCGACTGGAGAGCAGTGTTATAATGAGAAAAATAAAGTACTTGCAACGCAAGCAAGAGCAGCACAGCCCCAGCCGCAGACATCCGCTTGTCGGCTAGTCAAGGATGGGGACTGATGCTGTCTGAGAAGTTGCAAGCCAAACAGAACGGAGTGAACTTCCTGTGTATTACAACTGCAGGAAGGAGCGAATAGATTCTTCGCTAACGCTCAGAATGACAGGGAGTAAAGCGCTCAGAATGACAGGGGGGTGAAGAATGACAGGCAGCTGTTCAAAGTGAAGAGAGGCTGCGCACGAGTCTATTTACAATCTCTTGTGGGGAAATTGCGTATAGGCAGGGATAATTACCTTGTGTGCAGGGTTTTGCGCCATAGATAGAGCAGGGGCGGCAGGGGAGAGTTGCTTGAATTGCGCTGCTTAGGGGTTGGCCGTAGCCGTTGAAACCTGCAAAGGGGTGGGTGGCTCCCCATACGGAGAGTACTCTTGTTCCAACAAGTGAGGCAAGGTGCATATTGGCCGAATCCATACTGAGCATAATATCAAGCTGTTGCATAGATTGCAGCTCCTCCTTCAGAGAGTGGTTCCCTGCCATAAGATGGGTATCGGGATAAATCTCCGCCCACTTTTGCATAATCTCTGTCTCTCTTTTGCCACCGCCATAAAGAAATATTTTTACCTGAGGCAGAGGTGCCTCTCCCTCTTTCTTGTTGAGAGTAAGCATTTTAATAACCTCCTCCATAAGAGGTGCAGGATACTCCTTGCCTTTATGGCCTGCAAACGGAGCTATTCCTATGCGGAAAATCTTTTGGGGTGCGGCCGCCGCCTTTTCCACCACCTGCCGAGCCTGCTCTGCAAAGTGCAAATCACCCAATCCAAGAGCCGCAAA
>CADBUS010000110.1 GCA_902797895.1 uncultured Bacteroidia bacterium
AGACATCCGCTTGTCGGCTAGTCAAGGATGGGAGCTGGTGCTGTCGGCGAAGTTGCAAGCCAAAACAAACGAAGTGAACTTCCTGTGTATTAGCACTGCCGAAAGGAGGAGGAGAGGAGGAAAAAAGAACCTCTCTATAATGTAATTATCAAATGAGGTCACTATCTGCAAAGATAAACGAGCAGGATGTTCAACAGCTTGCCATTGAGGCTAATCTGCCCGATGACAAGCTGTTAGCACTTGTTAAGAGCGCCAACTACGACACTCTGCTCTTTAGCCTTGCAGATAAAATCAGGCGGCAATACTATTCAGACAAAGTATATCTGCGCGGCCTTATTGAGATTACCAACTACTGCAAAAACAACTGCTACTATTGCGGAATAAGGGCGGCTAATCGCAACTGTATCAGGTATAGACTTACCAAAGAGGAGATACTTGCTTGCTGTAAAGAGGGCTACTCTCTCGGATTCAGAACATTTGTAATGCAGGGTGGAGAAGATCCCTATTTTACAGATGAGATAATTTGTGATATAGTAGCCTCAATACGAGAGAGATACCCCGATTGCGCAATAACTCTCTCCCTTGGAGAGAGAAGCTATGAGAGCTACAAGGCTCTATATCAAGCAGGTGCAAACAGGTATCTGCTGCGCCACGAGAGTGCCGCAGAGCAGCACTACAATCAACTCCACCCCAAAGAGCTCTCCTACCAAAAGAGAATTGAGTGCCTTAATGCTCTCAAAGAGATAGGATTCCAAGTTGGCAGCGGTTTTATGGTAGGCTCTCCATATCAAACAGCGGAGAACTTGCTCGCAGATTTGCGCTTTTTGCAAAAACTATCGCCCGATATGATAGGTATTGGCCCTTTTGTACACCACAAAGATACCCCTTTTGCCAACTGCCCAAACGGCACAGCAGAGCTCACACTCAGGATGATAGCCATACTGAGACTTTTATTCCCATACGCGTTGCTCCCATCTACCACCGCACTTGGCACTATCCACCCCAACGGCCGCGAGCTTGGACTAAAGGCGGGTGCTAATGTGGTGATGCCTAATCTCTCTCCTATCGCAGTACGCCAAAAGTATGAGTTATACGATAATAAACTCTACTCCGGTGCAGAATCTGCCCAAGCCATCAAAGAGTTAAAAGAGAAGATTGCAGCAAGCGGCTACCGCGCCGTCTCCGAACGCGGCGATGTTGCAAGAAAGATTCTTCGCTAACGCTCAGAATGACAGGGGAATAACGCTCAGAATGACAGAGCAGCACAGTCCCAGCCGCAGACATCCGCTTGTCGGCTAGTCAAGGATGGGAGCTGTGCTGTTTGCGAAGTTGCAATAAACCGTATGACTCTATTAAGCCTCTTTCTTGCAACCTCCTATAATACCCCATATTCCTGCGGCAAGTGCAGCCCCAACAAATGGACCAACTATAAATATCCAAAGATTGCTCAAAGCAGTACCGCCCTGGAAAATAGCCGGAGCGAGTGAACGAGCAGGGTTTACAGATGTTCCTGTGTAGCGGATGCAGGCAAGGTGAACAAGAACAAGTGCAAGACCTATTGCAAGTCCCGCGAAATTATTTGTAGCACCGTTGGTTTTAGATGTAGCTCCCAAAACCACAAGCACAAATACGCAGGTAAAAATTATCTCAGCCAAAAGGCCTCCCAAAAGTGATACTCCATTTTGCAAATCGTTTGCGCCTGTACCGGCCAATCCATCTACATTTTTAGTAAGAAGATAGAGCAGAGCAGAACCTATAAATGCTCCAATACACTGGAATACAATATATCCAAGAGCATCTTTACCATTCATTCTACCACTTAAAAATACTCCCAAAGTAATAGCCGGATTGATGTGGCAACCGCTAACTCCGCCAACTGTATATGCCATTGCAACAACAGCCAAGCCGAACGCCAAAGCTGTGCCGATAACTGTGCCTGCATTGGCCACATTAGCGCAGTCAGAAGAGCAATTGAGGCTTACGGCAACACCGCAGCCCATAAGAACCAAAACCATAGTTCCAAACATTTCTGCAAAATACTTTCTCATATTTTTTAGATTTAAGAATTGTTCAATGCACAAATTTAATAAAAATAGCCCCTTAATCAGAGAAGAGGCCTCCTAAAGAGAGGCTATCAAACCTGTAAAGAGAGCGGTCATTCTATCCACCGCCGCATCGGCAGCCTTAATAACCTCCTGCTCATCGTTTACAAAATCGGCCTTCTCCGTATCGGCTGACTGATTGGTTATTAT